>NZ_NOXX01000186.1 GCF_002251775.1 Flavobacterium aurantiibacter | reverse complement strand
TTTATTGATTTTTAATCAATTATGTTTTTTGTCGTGTACTAAAGTGATTTTTAATTGGCATTTTTTATGGAAAAATTGAAATTCGACGATATGAAAAAAACTTGGTACGAAATTGCTCGATATCAAGAGAAGCCAATGGATGTGAATTTTGAATTAGAAATTCACAAAAAATTACTCGAAATTTTTCAAGTTGGAGAATACTACTATTACATTTTCAACCCCGCAACAGCCTCATTCGAGTATGTAAGCGATAATGTACGAAATGTGATGAAAGTAGAAAAAACAACCGACTTTACACCGCAGTACGTCTTTGAAAATATGCATCCAGACGACCAAAATCGTTTTCTAGCTCACGAACAAAAAGTATTACAGTTTTTTAGTAGTTTAACCCCAGAGCAAGTACTAAAATACAAAGTGAGTTATGACTATAGGTTACGTTGTGGAGATGGATCTTATAAATGGATCTTAATGCAAACGGTTACTATTCAAAGTGATGATTCGGGCGCGGTTATTAGAGTGATAGGAGTACAAACTGACATCTCACATTTAAAAACCAACAACCAACCCTCTGGTTTATCATTCATAGGTTTGGATGGCGAAAAATCATATTATAACGTTCCTGTTAACGAGATTATTACAGTTGAAATTAATGAAAACACAATCAATCTAACAAGCAGAGAGAAAGAAGTTTTGCGGAAGATTGTAGAGGGCAAAACAAGTTCTCAAATTGCTGATAGCCTTTTTATTAGCATACATACTGTTAACAGCCACCGAAAAAAAATCTTACAAAAAACAAATAGTAAATCAATTAGTGAATTAATCATTAAAGTACTGAATTACAATTTATTATAATTTCACTTAGTTAAATCAAAATGATATCTATATCTTAAATACTTAAAAATAGCTTTGCCAAAGTAAAACCCTCCTTTTAACCTTATACGAAGTGTAAACTTCAATTAAAAAATAATCTGCAACACAGAGCCTTTCCGCTGCAAGCCATATTATCACTCAAGCACCTATGGAAAACAGAATTCTTTTCAGCGTTCGGAATTTCCACTAAATAGTTGCTTAAAAGATACAGTGGAGCACGCGACGGGGTCACTACTACGCGGCGAAGCCACCACTGCGCCGGCACACTCAAAAAATCTAAATAATCGCAGCAGTCGCGTTGTGGTCTAAACCAACCGAGATTTGAACTTCGGAATAACCCAATCTATAAAACCTTAATTATGAGCGACATAAAATAAAAATTGACACGACTTGAAACCTTCCATCAATATTATTAAAAAAAATACTGTTAAAATTGGCAACCTTTTAACAATCGTTGCGTCTATAGGATAACCAAGATAAACAAACTATGAAAAAATGGCTATTCGTTCTCGCTTGCGTTGCACTATTTAGTTGCGACGACGATGAAAATGCACCAATACAACAAGAGATTGTTGGTTTATGGCGTGTGGAAAGTGCGGTTATTTACGGCGATGTTGCAGCTGTAGTACCTTATGATTGCCAAGTTACTTTCAATCTGTCTAATCAAACGGTAACGTTCGACGAAGATTTTAACTTACCTGAATTTTCGATTCCCGGTAATTCGTACGATATCACAGGAAATGGTGCTCAGCTCAACTTCAACAATAAAACATTTCGGTATTATTTCGAAAACAACAAGTTAATTCTGAATAACAATCCGTCAAATCAGGATGCCAAACCTGTAATTACTTTAGGACGAATTGAATAAGCAAAATTGATTAATCAAAAATGTCTTCTTCGATGCCGTCGAAAACAGCGTAAACCATCTTCGGATGGGAATCCAAGTGAAAGCTGTTGCCGCTGGCGTCTAAAACAATAGCTCCGGCAAAACCATCAAAAACCTTTAATTCGTTGAAGGTTTTTTTTGTGGCTTCTTCCACCGAAAAGCCGTCGGTTACACGAGTAACAATTTTTGCAGCAACCGCTCCGCTAACAATGTCTTCACCAACGCCAGTTAAGCTAACGGCAGCAACAGAAGTAGCAAAATTACCAGCAACAGTAGCCGAATCGGAAATGCGACCGGGAATTTCAAAACCTTTTCCGCCCGTCGATGTCGCAGCAGCTAAGCGTCCGTTTGCATCTAAAGCCACGCATCCTACGGTGCCCAAACCTTTGCTTTTTAGTTTCGCTTCGTACTCGTTTCGCCGTTGCGGAATTTCTGTAGAAAAAACCTCAAATCCTTTCTGGCGTGCATAACGCGTTGCAGGTTCGCCTCCCAATACCCGATCGTCTTCCTGCATTAATAATAATGCGACCTCAATCGGATTTTTTACATCTTCGATGTTTATCACACCACTAAACTTCTGGGTTGTTCCATCCATTAAAGAAGCGCTCATCCGGATTTTACCGTCTGCTTGAATTTGCGAACCGATTCCTGCATTAAACAACGGATCATCTTCCAACAACTTAACGGCAAAAACCACCGTTTCTACAGCCGAATGTGTTTGCAAATAATCGAAAGCTTTGCGAACAATTTGCTGTAAGGCAGCTTGCTTGCGCTGTTTGGTGCCGTCGTCGGTGGCCGATTCTGAAAAAAAACCTCCGTGAATAAGTACTTTCATATTAATCGACAGCTGGTCCTAAATCGGCAGCATATTGCGAATCGCGGATATGCATCTTATAGGTATTTAAATCAAAAGTATCGTTCATACTCATTACATGCGTCACCAAATGGTTGATCGAAATGGGTTGTCCGAGTTCTACTTGTGTCAAGTTGGTGTCTTTTATTTCGCGTCCGTCAACAAGAATAACCAGTCCGCTTCCAATCGCTTCCATTTCCTTGTTATTCTTAATCAACAAGCCGGTATCTTCCCCTAGACCAATTCCCAAAACTTTCGGATTGCCTACAACAGCCTGAAACAGTCGGCCAATTCTGCCGCGTTGTACAAAATGTGTATCGATAATTACGCCGTCAATCAGTCCTAATCCGCTGGTAATCTTAACTTCTCCTTTCAACAAAGCTTCTGAACTACTTCCTTGATAAATCATATTGTTCGACGCCGCTGCCGCTCCAGCTGAAGTTCCTGCATAGATAAAATCTTCATTTGTGTATTTATCCAGAATGATTTCATGCAAAGGAGTTCCTCCTAAAATTGATGTTAACCGCAATTGATCGCCACCTGTAAACATCAAAACATCGGCGTTCTTAATCCGTTGTAAAACATCTTCATCACTCGCCATTTCGCGTTTTTCAATATGCAACACATCTACGTTCGATGCACCTAAATATTGCAGCGCTTTTACATATTCGGGGCCGATTTCACGTGGAATTTTTGAAGCCGTAGTAATCACTTCAATCCGACTTTCGCTTTTGTGCTTCGATTCGTTGATAATCCGACGTAAAATTCCCGTTTCGAAAAAATTCAAATTGTTGGCAACGTTTTTATCAAAATCCGTTTCAGTAAAACTGCCTTTATCAACAGCTCCCCCAATGATGATTAGTTTTCCTTTAATATCCATAGTCATTCGTGAACGGTAAAAGTAGAAAAATCGAGTTTTAAAAGATTTTACAAATCAATTTTTTTACAATTCGCTGGTAATCATATAAAAAAACTGAATTTAAAGTGGATTTTTAACTTTAAGTAGCGTATTTCTGCTATGAATTTTAAGATTGAAGTTAGGAATACTTTACATTTTGGATAAAAATCCGTTAATTTAGAGCACAGAAGTGCTAAAGACACACTGCATCAAACTAACCAAAACAATAGACCTATGAAGATATTGAAAATTCAAGCGTTGCGTGGACCGAACATTTGGAGTGTTCAAAGAAAGAAACTCATTCAAATGCGTTTGGATTTGGAAGAAATGGAAGAATTTCCGACCAATAAAATCCCAGGATTTCGGGAACGTATTGAGAAACTTATTCCAACCATGATCGAGCACCGATGTTCGGAAGGAACACGCGGTGGTTTCTTTTCCCGAATCGATCGCGGCACTTGGATGGGACACGTTATCGAACATATTGCGCTTGAAATTCAAACGCTGGCAGGTATGGAAACTGGTTTTGGAAGAACTCGCGAAACCAAAACCCCAGGCACCTACAACGTAGTTTTTTCATACACCGAAGAAAACGTCGGACTATACGCCGCAGAAGCATCAGTACGAATTGCAGAAGCTTTAATTGCGGGAACCGACTACGACATTGAAGCAGACATTCAAAAAATGCGTGAAATTCGGGAGCGCGTGCGCCTCGGACCAAGTACCGGAAGCATTGTAGAGGAAGCTGTTTCACGTGATATACCATGGATTCGTCTTGGTACAAATTCGCTCGTACAGTTGGGATACGGCGTCAATCAAATGCGCTTTCAGGCAACGATAACTCAGAAAACAAGCCATATTGCCGTAGATATTGCCTGCAACAAAGAAGAAACTAAACGCATGCTCGAAATGGCCAGTATTCCTGTAGCCAGCGGCGCTATTTGCGTAGACGAAGAAGACTTACAAAACGTCATTAAAAAAATTGGTTATCCAATTGTATTAAAACCACTCGACGGAAACCACGGTAAAGGTGCGTCGATTAATGTAAAAACATACGAAGAAGCGGTGGCTGGTTTGGCTTTTGCCCAAAAATATTCGCGAAAGGTAATTGTCGAAAAGTTTATTTCAGGCTTCGATTTTCGTGTGTTGGTGATTGATAATAAATTAGTAGCAGCTGCCAAAAGAGTTCCTGCAAATGTGGTAGGAAATGGCGTTGATAGCATCGAAAAGCTTATTGAAGAAACGAATAAAGATCCGCGTCGTGGTTACGGCCATGAAAACGTACTTACGCAAATCGACGTTGATCGCGATACGCTCGATTTACTCGAAAAACTCGGTTATACTTTGCAAACCGTACCGAAAAACGGCGAAATTGTGTATTTGAAATCGACTGCAAACCTTTCTACCGGAGGCACTTCTGTAGATGTTACCGATATGATGCACCCGGAAAACATTTTCCTAGCGGAGCGCATCTCGCGAGTGATTGGGTTAGATATTTGTGGAATTGATATTATGGCTGAAAATCTGACTCAGCCTTTAAAAGAAAACGGCGGTTGTATTTTGGAAGTGAACGCCGCTCCCGGATTCCGGATGCACTTGGCGCCCAGCGAAGGACTACCGCGAAACGTGGCGGCGCCGGTGATCGATATGCTCTATCCGCCGGGAAAACCCTCGCGTATTCCGATAATTGCTATTACAGGTACCAACGGTAAAACAACCACCACGCGCTTAATTGCACATATTGTTAAAAACAATGGATTTAAGGTTGGTTTCACCACATCGGATGGTATTTATATTCAAAACCACATGATGGAAAAAGGCGATACGACAGGACCGATTTCCGCCGAATACATATTAAAAGATCCGACCGTTGAATTTGCTGTGTTAGAAACCGCTCGAGGCGGAATTCTGCGCAGTGGCTTAGGCTTTAGTCGTTGCGATATCGCCATCATTACTAACATTCAAGAAGACCACTTAGGATTGAACGATATTCACAATTTAGATGACTTGGCGCGTGTAAAAAGTACAGTAGTTCGCAGTGTGAAAAAAGATGGTTGGGCAATTTTAAACGCCGACGATCCGCAATGTGTAAAAATTGCCAATGAACTTACTTGTCAGATTGCATGGTTTAGCATGGACGAAGAGTCGGAACACGCCAAACGATTGAGTAAAGAAGGGAAAATTGTGGCTGTTTACGAAAACGGATTTGTCACCATAAAAAAAGGAGAATGGAAGATTCGTGTTGAACGAGCCACTTTAGTTCCGCTAACCATGGGTGGAAAAGCGAAATTTATGATTGCGAACGTTTTAGCGGCAACGCTGGCAAGTTACTTGTGGGGATTTAAAACCGAAGACATCAGTTTATCATTGCAAACGTTTATTCCGAGTGCCGCACAAACTCCTGGACGAATGAACATTTTCGACTTCAAGAAGTTTAAGGTAATGATCGACTTTGCGCACAATCCAGCGGGATATCGCGGAGTAGAAGATTTTTTAAGTACCGTAGATGCTACCAAGAAAATCGGGATCATCGCGGGCGTTGGCGATCGTCGGGATGAAGATATTCGCGAATGCGCAACCATCGCAGCACGTATGTTTGACCATATCATTATTAGACAAGAAAAACACTTACGTGGAAGAACAGCAGAAGAAATCAACGGACTAATTTTGGAAGGAATTAATGCCGCCGGAAAAGTAGTTACCTACGAATTGATTGATAAAGAAGTGGAGGCAATTAAACACGCCATAAACTCGGCAGCTGAAGGCAGTTTTATTACAGCTTTAAGCGATGTAGTTACTAATGCAATCGACATTGTACAGCAATATCTGGACAAAGAAAATGAGGACGGACGCGCATAACCGACCCATACCGGAGCTGATTTCCTACAAACTGCTTCGGAAAATGGTGGGTTGCATCGGATTTTTATTACCGATTGTGCTGTATGTAGGAGTTATAGTCGAGAAACTCTGGCTAAACCGAACTGAACATTTGGGTTTGATTGAGAATTTGAATTTCTTTAAACCCGAAAGTTCGATTAGCTTTTACTATTACTCGGTTATGGGAAATGTATTTGTAGGCATGGTAACAGCAATTGCCATTTTTTTATTCGCCTATAAAGGACACGAAAAAGACCCCGACGATTTAATGTCGGATAACGTAGCGGGCAATTTTGCTTGTGTTTTTGCACTTGGTGTAGCGTTCTTTCCGTGTAATTTTTGTCCCGAAGTGGATACCATTTCAGGAACCATTCATATTATTTGTGCCTTCTTGTTTTTTAGTACACTCGCCTACTTTTCGTTGGTGCTTTTTACCAAATTCAAGAATGCTGTTACACCTAAAAAAATAATTCGAAACAAAATCTATAAACGCTGCGGTTATACGATAATCGCAGCGCTTTTGTTTTTAGGACTGGAAATGATACCTGCAGTGCACGAAATAACCGGAAACACCATCTATTTTTGGGCTTGGGAAGTAGTAGCGCTCTGGGCATTTGCCTTTGCTTGGTTGGTTAAAGGCGATTATTTCAATCGATATGCCGATTAAATAAATAGGCATCTATCTTTACCGCTTGTTTGGAGAAAAAGAATACTCAATCTATTTTTTAAAGAAATGAAATTAAACCAAGTCGTTTACACTGCACTCTTTTTTATTTGTTTTACTGTTGTGGGTCAGAAAAAAGAACTCACTTTATCTGACGCGGTCATGCAGCAATTCCGGGCATACGCAGCCGATAGAGTCGACGGATTTCAATGGATTCCCGACGGCAATCAGTACAGTTTTGCCAAAAACCGCTATTCGGAAATTCACTTGGGCTCCGAGGCAAACAGCAACACCAAAGTTTTAATCACAGTTAAAGAGTTCAATGAACTTTTCAAAACCGAATTGAGCAGCTTTTTCGGTTACCAATGGCAAGACGGCGAAACGCTGTTGCTTACAATCAAAAACGAATTTATTGCGGTTAATCCGTTTACAAAAACACTAATTTCAAGAACCAAAATCAATGAGGCTGCCGAAAATGTAAGCAGTTCCAAAAACGGCCTGGTGTATGCCTACACAAAAGAGAACAATTTGTTTGCACATATTGATAACAAGGAAGTCCAAATCACTGATTTTAATGCCGAAATTGTTTCAGGACAGGCTATTGCACGTTCGGAGTTTGGTATTTCAAACGGAATTTTTATCTCGCCCGACGCCAAATACATTGCTTTTTATCAGAAAAACGAAAGCGAGGTAGCGCTATATCCGTTGCTAGACATTACGTCGACGCCCGGAACCCTCAACAACATTCGCTATCCAATGGCCGGACAAAAAAGCGAAAAACCACGCGTAGGCATTTACAGTATTGAAAGCGGAAAAACCGTTTATGTGAGTCCGCGTGGCGCCACCGACGATTATTTGACCAACTTTGCTTGGACTCCAGACAGCAAAGCGTTTACGATTGCCGAAGTGAATCGCGCGCAGAACGCCATACAACTAAACTTATTCAGCGCAGCAGGTCAGTTTCAACGTACCTTATTCACAGAAACCGACAACACTTGGGTCGAGCCTGAACATCCGGCATATTTTCCAAATCCAAAAGAAAGTTCCTTTATCTGGATTTCGGAACGCGACGGTTACAACAACCTGTATTTGTACGACTTAAACGGAAAGTTATTGAGAAAGCTCACGCAAAATTTATTTCCGGTGATCGATATTTTAGGCGCAACGGCTAAAGAAATTTACTTCACAGCTACAGGCGAAAGCGGAACAAATACCTTGGTTTACGCAGTTGATTTTAAAGGAAAACAACGATTGGTAACCAAGGACTTAGGTGTACATGCCGCAAAACTTAACGAATTTACCGGAACGCTATTCGATGAATATTCGAACCTTAATACACCGAATATTAGCCAAATACTACCCGTAAAAGGAAGCGCCACGAAATTAGTAGAAAGCCCCGACAAGCTTAAGGATGTGGCGATAGGAACCACCGAAATTGTACAGCTAAAAGCGGCCGATGGAAAAACCGATTTGTACGCCCGCTTAATCAAACCGTCTAATTTCGATGCTTCGAAAAAGTACCCTGTTTTGATTTACGTGTATGGAGGTCCGCATGCGCAAATGGTTACCAACAGCTACCTCGCTGGTGCCAATTTATGGATGCATTGGTTGGCGGAGAAAGGCTATTTAGTATTTACGGTTGATAATCGCGGATCGAGCAATCGAGGCGCTGCTTTTGAGCACGTTATTCACCGAAATTTAGGAACCAACGAACTTGCCGATCAATTGAGTGGCGTGGCGTATTTGAAATCGCTTCCCTACGTTGATGCTTCGCGCTTAGCGGTACACGGCTGGAGCTTTGGCGGATTTATGACCAATACCATGCTCTTGAAAGCGCCAGAAACGTTTAAAGTGGGTGTAGCGGGCGGACCCGTAACCGATTGGGCGTATTACGAAATCATGTATGGCGAACGCTATATGGATACTCCGGCCGAAAATCCGGAAGGATACAAAACGGCTGCCTTGCGCAATTATGTGAAAAATTTGAAAGGAAAACTCTTGTTAATTCACGGAACATCGGATGATGTCGTGGTTGAACAACACAACTTAGATTTGGTGAAAAATTTTGTGGAAGCTGGCGTACAAATTGACTACTTCCCCTACCCGATGCACAAACACAACGTACGCGGTAAAGACCGAGTACATTTGATGGAGAAAGTGCTGAATTACGTTCTAGAACACAACTAATGGTTTAACATAAGTTCAAAACCGGATTACGACAAAGAAAAACTGCGAATTACACGCAGTTTTTTTGTGGGTAATTTTAAGTAACGATTTATGGTTTGAACGCGCGTTTAAAAAACAGACGATACGTTTTGCACGAGTTTCGCAGCAGGGAATGACGCGGAAATGCCGTGAAGCTACAGCTGATTTTTGGTGTGGTGTAGCGTGCGACTAACAGAAGCGCCGCGAAGCAACTACCAAAAACAGCTGGAGCGAGCGCCATTGCAGCAAAATGCCCGACCCGCCGCAACCCGATTCCACTAAACGCGCGGCGGGTGCTGCCCGAATAATCCGAAAACGATTTATTAAATTTTGAAGTGGTGATTGCCCGTTTTTAATTTAAGGTTATCTTTGCCTTTCGAATATTAAGAAACCGTACTGCTACTATGGAATACTTAGATTTTGAGTTACCTATAAAAGAACTCGAAGAGCAATTGGATAAATGCCAAATTATAGGTCAAGAATCGAATGTTGATGTATCAACAACTTGCAAACAAATCGAAAAAAAGCTGGAGGAAACCAAGCGAAAAATATACAAAAATCTTACCGCATGGCAACGTGTACAACTGTCTAGACACCCGAACAGACCGTACACGATGGATCACGTTAAAGCGCTTTGTGGCGACTCGTGGTTAGAGCTTTTTGGCGACCGAAATTTCAAAGACGACAAGGCCATGATTGGTGGTTTGGGAAAAATCGGCGGACAATCGTTTATGATTATCGGACAGCAGAAAGGATACAATACCAAAACACGTCAGTACCGCAATTTCGGTATGGCAAATCCGGAAGGATATCGCAAAGCTTTGCGTTTGATGAAAATGGCGGAGAAATTCGGTTTGCCGGTGGTTTCGTTTATCGATACGCCGGGTGCCTATCCGGGATTGGAAGCTGAAGAACGCGGACAAGGAGAAGCGATAGCGCGCAATATCTTTGAAATGATTCGCTTGAAAACGCCAATCATTGCTGTAATTGTTGGTGAAGGTGCTTCGGGCGGTGCGTTGGGCATTGGCGTGGGCGACCGTGTGTTGATGATGGAAAACACTTGGTATTCGGTGATTTCACCCGAATCGTGCTCGTCGATTCTCTGGAAAAGCTGGGACTACAAGGAACAAGCGGCAGAGGCTTTGAAACTGACATCGACCGACATGAAGAAGCAGAAATTGGTCGACGACGTGATTCCAGAACCACTTGGTGGTGCGCACTTCGATCGCGAAACGGCTTTTAGAACCGTGGAGCAATACATCCTTAAAAATTACAACGAACTTAAAGACTTATCAACAGCCGAACTTGTTGCCCAGAGAATGGATAAATACAGCAAGATGGGCGAGTTTAAGGAATAAAATCGTATAAACTCACTATTTTATCCGAAGCCTTACCGTTTCGGATTTTTTTTGCGTTATCAACAAAAAAAGCGGGTTATGAACAATTCCGCGCTGATAACTCTGCCGGCAGAAACGCGCGGCAATGCATACTTTAGCACTATGGAAAACGTCAGAAATATAGCAACGGGATTTACCGAGAAATCTGCGGTAATCAATTTAGAGAAAGGAAAGCTTCCGCCACAAGCGGTGGAACTTGAGGAAGCCGTATTGGGCGCCATGATGATCGACAAAAAAGGTGTCGACGAAGTGATTGATATGTTGCAACCCGATGCGTTTTATCGGGATTCGCACCGACACATTTACGAGGCTATTCGCGAGTTATTCACACAAACGCAACCCATTGACTTGTTAACAGTTTCCGCACAGCTTAAAAAGAACGGAACTTTAGAAGCGGCTGGTGGCGATTACTACTTGATTCAGCTTACGCAGAAGATATCGTCGTCGGCGCACATCGAATTTCACTCGCGGATTATTCTGCAAAAATTCATCCAACGATCGCTGATTCGCATTTCGTCGGAAATTATCGAAGATTGTTACGACGAAACGACCGACGTATTCGACTTGCTCGACACGGCCGAATCGCAATTGTACGAAGTAGCGCAAGGAAACACGAAAAAGAATTCGGAAACGGCGCAAATGCTCGTTTTACAAGCCAAGCGCCGCATTCAGGAAATTGCCAACAAAGAAGGTTTGAGCGGCGTTCCTACCGGTTTCGAGAAATTGGATAAGGTTACTTCGGGCTGGCAACCGAGCGATTTGGTTATTATTGCGGCACGTCCGGGTATGGGTAAAACGGCATTCATTTTGTCGATGGCACGAAATATGGCGATTGATCACAAGGCGCCGGTAGCCATTTTCTCCTTGGAGATGTCGTCCGTACAGTTAATTACCCGTTTAATTTCGTCGGAAACCGGACTTACGAGCGAGAAGTTGCGTACCGGAAAGTTGGAGCAGCACGAATGGGAACAGCTGAGCACCAAAGTGAAAAATTTGGAAAGCGCTCCGTTGTTTGTAGACGATACGCCTTCGCTTTCGGTATTCGATTTGCGTGCAAAAGCGCGTCGTTTGGCGTCGCAACACGGCATAAAAATTATTATCATCGACTACTTGCAGCTGATGACGGCTGGTAGTAAAGACAGTAAAGGCAAGGGAATTGGAAACCGCGAGCAGGAAATTTCGACCATTTCGCGAAACTTGAAAGCTTTGGCTAAGGAATTGAACATTCCGGTTATTGCACTGTCGCAGTTGTCGCGTGCCGTTGAAGCGCGAACGGGCCATAAGCGTCCGCTGTTGTCCGACCTTCGTGAATCGGGAGCGATCGAGCAAGACGCTGATATTGTGTCGTTTATCTATCGACCTGAATATTATAAAATTCCGGATTGGGACGACGAAGACAACTCGCCTACACAGAATACGGCCGAATTCATCATTGCAAAACACCGTAACGGATCGTTGGAGAACATTCGACTGAAGTTTATTGGAAACTTAGGAAAGTTCGCGAATTTGGAAGAATACGGTTCTGGTTTCGACGATTTGCCTTCGAAAATGAACTCCGACAACTCACCGTTTTTCACCTCGAATTTACCGAGTCCGGATCAGGCTTTTGGCAGTGCGGCAAACAATCCAGACGACGATGATAATGGGATTGGTTTTTAGCAGCTAATCGCGTTTTCCGTTACAAGTACGCAGCAAAACCAAGCATTTTACACGTGCAGCTTGCGGCTTCCGTTGGTCGCCACAGCTTTCGGTAAAATAGCTTGGTTTTGCTTTGCGCGCTTTCCACTGCAACCACGGCTAGGGCGAACGTTTCCCGATAACACCTTTCCGCATTAGCGATTGGCGCGAAAATAAAAGACGCTTTTTAAGCTAACGCTGCACAAGGCAAAACGCGACAGCGAAAGCGCTTTTGACTGTTGCTAGCGTGGTTAAAAAGCGTTTTTTATTGCAGCAAAAGCGCGACGCCGTTGACCAGACAGCGCTCAACCATGATCAACGGCGGAATGCCCAAACAATAAAACTAAACCAACTCAAGCACGAATTAGTTTAAAATAAATCACAAAAAAAAAGGACACCCAAATGGATGTCCTTTTCTTATGAAGTGAACCTACTTAGTACGCTAATTTCTTAGTTACTGTACCTTTATCGGTTACGATTTTCACCAACAATACTTGGTTAGACAAGTTGTTCGTTGCAACTGTAGTTTGGTTACCAGAAGCTTTTGCGCTTGTAATTTGACGACCCGTGATATCGAAAACAGTTACTTGCTGTAACGTAGCCGAACCTGCATTGATTTGAATACCGTTGTTGTTACGGATAGCCACTACAGTGTTGTTTGATTCAACTGGGTTGTTAACACTTAACGTGGTTGGTTCAAACGCAATTGTAAAACGTTCGTTGAAAGTACCGATTTCAGAAGCAAATGTAAACGGACCTTCGCTTAGGTTGTGAACTGTACCTGTAGCGTAATCGCGGATGTAAATGTTTTGACCATTTGCGAAGATACCATCGATGTTAGCAAGCGTGAACGTAAAGTTACCTGCAGTTTCTGTTGAGAAACCTAAAGCAGTTTCATCGGCTAAATCAACCGGATTTGCTTTACCTTGAATGGTGTATTTCTCGTTGTCCAACAAAGTATAAATCGCTGCACTGTTGGTACCGATCATTTTACCGTCGAAGTTGGTATCGAATTCGGCAGTAGCGCCATCTACGTATCCTAAAAGAACTTGGTTGTAATTGGTTTCGCCGCTGCTTAGGTCGATCCACAAACGGTTTGGTTGTGAAGAACCTTGAGACAAGGTTTGACGACCTGGACGGAAGAATTGGTTAGCATGATCGTCGATACGCATACCGTTGTTAAAATTCACGGAAGTAATTGTTGGCGTAGCTGGCAACTGTACCAAGAAACCTTGACCTGTTTGGATAGTTCCGTTTGGTGTAGCACCACCTGCTGGAGCAGCAGCACCAGTACCGTTCCAAGTAGCGTAATTAGCTGCAGAACCTGCACCTTGTGTAATGTGTGCCCAGAAATAAAGCGTACCGATATTTGGGTTAGCTGCTACAAAAGATTGGCAAGAAATTGGCGATGGGTACGGGTTAGCGATAATATTGTAACCGCTCGTTGTGCGTGTTACCGGAACGTTGTAAGTTCCGTTGTTTGGCACGCCTTCAAAAGTACCTGTCCAGTTTGTATTGGTACTTGGGTGGTTGTTTGCAGCACGAATCATGTACCCGCGACCTGGTACGAACGCCGTTGCAGCAGGATCAACGTTTACGAATGCATTCGTTGGCTCGTTGAACGTGTAGAAACGGTTTGTAAGTGTAAATTGACTGAAATCAAGTAAGTTCTGACCTGTTACAGGTGCGCCCCAGTAGATATAATCTTGACGCTTTAAGTTGGCTACACGTTGTACTGTGATGTTTCCAGCATTAGCGTAGTTATTGTTTTGTTGGATAAGGTTTGAACCGCTTTCGAAAACTACAGTTCCTCCGTTTACAGCCAAGTCTTCAACCAAAGAAATAGTTCCTAAACCATTGGCAAGTACATCGCCAGAGGTAACAGCTAAACGTTTAGCGTTGATATCGCCATTAGCAGCAGTATTGTAATCTCCATCGATAAGGGCAACAACACTTGAATTAGGTGCACCGTTTGTCCACGAAGTACCTGTCCAAGTCGTGAATGTAGAAATATAGAAGTTTCTAAAACGCGACTGGTTTGTACCTGCCGACATGCGTACACGGATGTACGCTGTTGTACCCACGAATGTACTGAAATCGATTGTTTGACGGAAGTTTACAAAGTTACTTGTAAGGTATGTAATAGAACCTATTGTGTTGTAATTAGTTCCGTCCTCAGAAACTTCGAGAGTAAGTGTTTGTCCGTTAGGAGTTCCAAAAGTAGCACCGTCGAAGCTTACTTCAACTTGTGAAATACCAGTGATATCAAACGCTGGAGCTGTAATGGTTCCGTTAATGCTTAATACAGCATATCCGCCACCACCAGCGTTAAAAGCTGTTGCCGCATATTGGAAACCTTGAAGCGCGGCATTGTTGTATAAGGTTTGCGTGTTAAACGCATTGAAATAAGGTACTGTAAAAGGTACGTAAACCGTTCCTGAAACAGTTACAAAAACTGAGGTTGTTCCTCCACCAGAAATTTCAACTGAACCTGAGTATGCATTTGCGCTCAGGCCACTCACTAAACGCACGTAAACAGGAGCGTTTGTTAGCGAGTTACCTGTGTACGGCAATTGTACTGAACTAGCGAAAGTGGTATTATCTGTAGAAACTTCGAAGTTTGCTGGTGCCGTTACTGTAAGGAAACTATCAACTGGCGTTAAGTTTGCAGCGTTAACTGTGATGGTTTGCGAAGCCGACGGACCTGCTGCCAAAGCATAGTTCAGATCAATAATTGAACCAGGAGCTGCATTTAAACTCGGGTTTGGTGTGTTTTCAACTGAACCGTTGATACTAACATTTGATATGGCAAAATTTCCTGTACCTGAATTAAATCCATAAATTCTAAATTGAACCGCAGAAGATATATTAACTAAATCATCAATTGGTATAATATATTGAATCGTAGACGCAGCTGCAGGCATTTGAACATTCCAAAGTACTGTTTGGAAATTGTCAACGCTTGATCTTACCTCAAAATTACGAGGTCCAGCAGGTGTTCTAATGAAAGTTGCCAAAATAGCTGTGAAATCAATTTGCTTTCCAACGATTGGCGCGATCTGTATTTGAATATAATCCGATAGAACTACAGTTGTTGACGCGTCGTATGAATTTGTATTGTAGCGATCATCTCCTGTTACTCCGTTTATTCCAGGCCCTTTACTAATTCCTGTAGAAGTTACATTAGGATCCAAAAACTGATTTGCAATATAATTGTTTACGTTTCCTGGAGAACTGCCACTTATTGTGTTTG
The DNA here is from genome assembly GCF_002251775.1 of Flavobacterium aurantiibacter. Classification (GTDB taxonomy): domain Bacteria; phylum Bacteroidota; class Bacteroidia; order Flavobacteriales; family Flavobacteriaceae; genus Flavobacterium; species Flavobacterium aurantiibacter. Next base: position 8,640 of record NZ_NOXX01000186.1, on the reverse strand, counting down.
CGTATAAAGTGTTATACACGTCAAAAGTTGCAGAAGAAATAGGTGAGCCAATACCAGAAAAAGAAAGCTGTAAACCAGTGCCACCAGGAGCAGCATGAACAATATTACTAAAAGTTGCCACGCCTAAATTTGCTGATACTGAATTCGTAGATGCAACTGCAAAAACACCTGTAGTTGTAACTGAAATGGAGCCAGTAAAATCTAAATCACGGTTTCCATTCACATCGACAGCTTGCACTACTGGAGCTGGAAGCATCGCAAGGTTTACTACTGCGGTTGAAGCGTTAGTAGTTAGTGTAAGTGCAGTTGCAATAACTTCAATCAAGTTATCGTTACCAGCAACGCTCGTTGCTGCTCCGCCTGCATTTGTTGTTGCAAAAATCGAACCGGCTGCATCGGCAACAGCGTTTGAAACAGTTAATCCAATACGTGTATTATCGGTTACAGTTGTGTTGAAAGTTGCGCGAACTGAAAAAACCGCAGTTCCACCAGAAGGAGCACTTAACGTTAGGCCCGTAAACGACGGATTGGTTGCAGACGCAATTTCTGCAACTTCATTCCCTAAGCTATCGTATATAGCTAAACGTTGTACTGCACCCATTCCTGCACCTGTGAACGTAATCGCGTTCAAGGTCGTAGGAAACGCATCAGCTGTTGTTCCCGGTAAATCATTGATAACAAACTGACCAATAATTGGACTTGTAGCCGTTACATCAGCACCAACATGGGCTGCATAATCAATATTTGTTAATGGCGTGAATGTATTGTCAATAGTGATGGTTGAAGCACTGTTAGTTAAGCTTTCAATCGGACCTTGGCGCGATGAACGCACTTCTGAACCTGTAAGAGTACCCGATTGAGCCACAGGTGTTACTCCGAAACTAATAAACTTATTAAAATCGAGCGGCTGTAGTGTGTAAGTTGCACCAGTAGCATTCGCTATAGGCGCTTCGTTCAAACCAGCTGCATTATCCGCTCTAAACCATCTGAATGTAGAAGTTCCTTGTAGATCGTCGTTAGCATCGGTGTATGTATAGGAACCCGTTAATGTCTGGCCCACAATTAAGCTACCAGTAAAATTCACATCACTAGCAACTGGTGCATTATTTGTAACTAGTACACCTGAAATACGGACATCATCGATAACATAACGCTCATTGGCAACATCAGTAAGTAAGGTTATCCGCAAGCGAACTTGATTTATGTTATTAGGAATATTCAATGTAACAGTACTTATTCCTCCTGAACCAGAATTTGAAGTAAATGCCGCTGGTGTGTTATCACCGTCATATGTCTGACTTACACTTCCCGTAGCTGCAAAGCTCCATGTTCTATTTCCAGTCGAGCCGGCAACAGTAATCTCGTTAGAATAGGTTGTTCCGCCATCAACACTAACTGCAACTGTTACTAAATCTCCACTGTCAATACCATTAGAATTATTAATTGACATACCTGCTAGACGGAACGAAATAGTTTTACTTTCGTAGTTAGTAACATCTAAATTCGAAAAAGTTAAAGTCGCAGTGGTATTATTTGACTGAAATCCTCTTGCGCCATCCGTGAATAACGGTGCGTTTGATGGGATGCCCGCTGCTGGGTTATTACCAGAGGAAAAGCCACCTCCCGTATTGGAGAACCCCAAAGTGGGTGTTGCAGGGGTCGTTTCGAAATCTTGACGTCCCAAAATAACTTGTGCGCTTACCGAATTCATTCCTAAGAATAAAGCTAGAAGCGACAAGAAAGGAATAATTCCTTGTAATCTTGTTTTCATAAAGTTTTAAATTTTTTCGGTACAAAGTTAATTACAATTTATTTGCAGCAGAGCACTTTATGTAACCAAATTGTTAAGGTTTTTTTTTGGATTGTTGATAACCGCTAGCAAATTCCCATTTTTACCACCTTCTAATTCGAAATTTTTAAGAATTCTCTAAGCGCGTATTTAACGACTCTTTTAAATTATTTTCAGCGAAATCGGTTATCTTCGACACTTTCAAACGACCATGAAAAAAATTGTTATTGTTTTCCTGCTTCTTACTAGCTCATACAGCTCTTTTGCTGGTTTTCTGCTGCTTCCTATGGACGAAGTTTCTCAGCAAAATCACCTTAAAGCCTATGGCGTTACCTATTGGGTGCTTGCTCAAAATTACAAAGCAAGTTGGCTGCTCAATTACCGCGGCGGCTCCTTCCTCCTACCCGATACCGCCGAAATCCGCAAAGAATGTCAGATTCGTGGTGTGAGTTTCGAAATCCTAACCGACAGCGAGGCCGCTCAAATTCAAGACGAGATCTCCTCGCCTTCGCAAAACATGGAAACCGTCATTCTCGAAAAAGCACCAAAAATTGCCGTATATACGCCTAAAGGCAAACAACCTTGGGACGACGCCGTGACGCTCGTACTTACCTACGCCGAAATTCCCTTCTCACCCATATACGACGAGGAAGTTTTATCCGACGGACTCCTACTCTACGATTGGCTGCACCTGCATCACGAAGATTTCACCGGACAATACGGAAAATTCTACGGTTCCTACAAAAATACGCCTTGGTATATCGAGCAAAAACGCGATGCCGAACTCCTTGCCACCCAACTCGGCTTCAGTAAAGTGTCGCAAGCCAAATTAGCAGTCTCTAAAAAAATACGCGATTTTGTCATCGGCGGCGGATTCATGTTTGCCATGTGCTCGGCAACCGATAGTTTCGATATTGCACTCTCGGCCGAGGGCGTCGATATCTGCGAACCCATGTTCGATGGCGATCCGAGCGATGCGAATTACCAAAGTCAGATCGACTACAACCAAGCTTTTGCCTTCAAAAATTTCATTTTAGAACGAAATCCGAATGCGTACGAGTTTTCGGATATCGATACCACCAACAAACGCGCCATGATTCCGATGGAGAAAGATTACTTTACCCTGATGGAATATTCGGCCAAGTGGGATCCGATTCCAACCATGTTGTGCCAAAACCACACGCAATTGGTAAAAGGTTTTATGGGCCAGACAACGGCTTTCGACCGCGAATTGGTGAAAAATAACGTCTTGGTTATGGGCGAATGTCTTATTAATGGCGAAGCGCGCTACATTCACGGCGAGCGCGGCAAAGGCATGTTTACATTCTTTGGCGGTCACGATCCCGAAGATTACCGGCATCAGGTAGGCGACGCGCCAACGGTACTCGACTTACACCCGAACTCGCCTGGCTACCGACTCATCTTAAACAACGTTTTGTTTCCCGCTGCACGCAAAAAGAAACAAAAAACCTAATAGCCTGAGTTCGATTAAAAATTTTCATTTGGGCAGCACCCGCCGCAGGTTTAGCGAAATCGGGTTGCGGCGGGTCGGGCATTTTGCTGCAATGGCGCTTGCTCCTGCCGTTTTTGGTAGTTGCTTCGCGGCGCTTCTTTCAGTCGCACGCCAAGCCACACCAAAAATCGGCAGGCGCTTCACGGCATTTCCGCGTCATTCCCTGCTGCGAAGTGCGTGCGCGCGTATCGTTTACCATTTAAAAATCGCTACAAGACCGATTTAACANCGGCGGGTCGGGCATTTTGCTGCAATGGCGCTTGCTCCTGCCGTTTTTGGTAGTTGCTTCGCGGCGCTTCTTTCAGTCGCACGCCAAGCCACACCAAAAATCGGCAGGCGCTTCACGGCATTTCCGCGTCATTCCCTGCTGCGAAGTGCGTGCGCGCGTATCGTTTACCATTTAAAAATCGCTACAAGACCGATTTAACAACTCTTCCGTTTCGAAAAATCGCGTATTGAATTTAAATTGTCACTGATTTCCATGACAATACACATTTATTTTCAGTAATTTACACGGAAAAAAAGTCACAACATCCCCTAGTACTCGATGTCTCAACCTTTAGAACGTTTCGAAAAAATATACACCGAATACAGGTTGCTGGTTTACAATTTGGCACTCCATTACGCCAACAACATCGAAGACGCCGAAGAAATTACGCAAAACGCTTTCGTAAAAATCTACCTTAAGCTCGAAAAATTTGAACACAAATCGGAATTAAAAACATGGATTTATCGCATCACGATTAACGAAAGTCTCGATTTCCTCCGAAAAAAGAAAGCTAAAAAGTACTTCTTTAACTACTTACCAAAGAATCCAGACCAAAAAGAACTGGAACGTGCAAGTAACTTTGAACATCCCGGAATACTGCTTGAAAGACAAGAAGACGCGAGAATCCTTTTTGAAGCCATCAATACACTAGCCGAAAATCAGAAAACAGCTTTCCTCCTTTCAAAAGTTGAACTTCTGAGCAATCCCGAAATCGCAGAAATTATGCAAACCTCAGTTTCTGCGGTCGAATCGTTGGTATTCCGAGCAAAATCAACACTTCGCGAAAAATTGAAGGAAAAATTTAAAGAATACCGCAAGAATAACTAAAACTGTACGTCTAAATCATCGAATGCAAAAAATCATGGAAGAAAATCAGTGGATGGATTCAATTTTTGACAGCGCAACAAAACGGCAAGCCGCTGAACCGTCGCCGCTATTGCGTGATAAAATACAAGCAGCAATCTTCCGGAAGCAGCACGCAGCTCCAACAGTAGTTTGGTTGGCAGCGGCGTCGTTTACAGCGCTACTTTTTATCAATTTCACAGTGCTTTCCGCTGTAAAATCAACAGATAAAAGCGCAGAACCACAGCCTTTCAACGAATCGCTACTTCCAAACAACCAATTGTATTAGTCATGGAAAAAACAAAATTATTCTCGTTTGCTGTATTCGCACTGTTGTTGCTCAACCTAGGAATTTTAAGCTACCTTTTTCTTCATCAACCAGCAAATAAGCCACACAAACGCAATTCACCGCGAGAAATCATTGTCGAACGTTTGGCGCTCAATGCAGATCAACAAAAGCAATACGACAAGCTTATCGCCATACACCGAAGCGAAATCGATAGCAATGAACAGCAAATTAAAGCGTGTAAACAAGAATTATACAGCTTGTTAAACACCAAAAGTCCGAGCATTTCAAAAAGAGACAGCTTGATTACTGCTATTTCAGAATTTCAAAAACGTATCGAATTAGCGCACTTCAACCATTTCTCTGAAATAAGAAATCTGTGTACACCAGAGCAACTAAACGATTTTACTGCTCTAACAACCGAGCTTACGCGCATCTTTGCTCGTCCGAAACATCCGCCCAGACATGAAAGATAAGACGCTGATATTTCTTTTATTCATTTCATTATATGCGAGTTACGGACAAGTTACGGCTGATTCCATTCGCCTGCGATTTATTCCCGAATTTAAAAACGCACCGCTTGAAGCGAATAAAAAATACATCAGTGCAAACAACGATACGATAACCATTGAAACTTTTCGTTTCTACTTAGGAAATATCAAAATCGGAACCGCCAACAACGAGGCGGAAAATCTAGAAAAAAACTATCACCTCATCGATTTTTCCGACCGGGCGTCTATGGAAGTGGCTGTAAAATCGCCAACCCAAATCGAAAATTCTCTTTTGCAATTTGAAATCGGTGTCGACAGCTTGCAAAGCGTTTCCGGAGCCCTGTCGGGCGACCTCGACCCCATGCACGGCATGTATTGGGCATGGAACAGTGGCTATATCAATATTAAACTAGAAGGCACAAGTTCGAGTTGCTCCACGCGTAAAAACAGATTTCAATTTCACATAGGTGGCTATGCCAAGCCAAACTGCGCATTACAAAAACTGCAAATTCCGTTGCCAAACAAATGGGAAACCAAAAAAGAACTGGTCGTACGAATCGATCTGGCTAACTTCTTCTCGTACATCAACTTATCTACAACAAATTCCGTGATGATACCTGGTAAAGAAGCGCTCGCATTAGCCGAAATTGCTAAGCAAATGTTCAAGTTAGAATGAAGAAAATTAGGTACATAGCGCTACTGCTTCTTTTTGCATTCGGACTAATGGGTTTTCATCATTGGTTTAATACGCCTATTTATTTCGATGTGCCTAAAAATTGGCCCAAACCCACGTATAATTTCAAAGAAAATCCGTTAACTGAAGAAGGATTCCAACTCGGACGTAAGCTCTTTTACGATCCAATTCTTTCCCGAGACGAGTCTATTTCCTGCGCCAGTTGCCATTTACAACAAACCGCGTTTACTCATGTTGATCACGATTTAAGTCACGGAATCGACGGGAAAATCGGTACTCGGAATGCACCGACATTACAAAACTTAGCTTGGAGCACAAACTTCATGTGGGACGGTGGCGTTAATCATTTGGATGTTCAAGCAATAGCTCCTTTAACGAGCGAAGTAGAAATGGATGAAAACCTCGAACACCTCGTTCAAAAACTTCAGAAATCAAAAACCTATCCCGAATTGTTTCAGAAAGCATTCGGCTCGAGAAAAATTACCGGTCAATACCTTCTCAAAGCGCTTTCCCAATTTGTTGTTTCTTTAAAATCGGCTAACGCTAAATACGATCGGGTAGTTATGGGCGAAGAACAGTTTACCGAAATAGAACAAAAAGGCTACGAAATTTTCAAAAAAAACTGTGCCTCCTGCCACCAAGAACCACTTTTTACCAACGGATCGTTCGAAAACAACGGTTTAACTTTGGATCGTAGTCTAAACGATTTGGGTCGAATGGCCATTACCAAAAAATCGGCCGATTCTCTAAAGTTTAAAGTACCCACTTTGCGAAACGTACAGTTTAGTTTTCCGTACATGCACGACGGCCGATTTAAATCGTTAACCGAAGTCGTAAAACACTACAATTCAGGAATCGAAAAAAGTAAAACGTTGTCGAAATTCTTAGTAAAACCTATGAATTTAAGCGAACGCCAACGCACAGAATTAGTAGCTTTTTTAAAAACCCTAAGCGATCAAGAGTTCTTGTTTAATCCTCGGTATTCTTTTCCGCGAGAAAAAATCGAATAGCAACCGCAAGAATTACATAAAACCAACGTCTAAATGAATAACCACCAAAACTTCGAATTATGAAACAGCAAATTGTAGGTATCGCAGCGCTCTTAATGGGGCTTTTTGCTTCTGCACAAACCAATCCAGCAATTACAAACTGGTTAGTTAACACAACTGGAATTACGGGCCGACATTACGTTGCTGGAAATTCGACACCTATAGTCGATGCTGTTTTAGCGAACGTTCAAACCGTTCAATACAACAATACGCATGTATATGTTTCAGCAACAGGTATACCAGCTTACATTACCGGTCCGTTTCAAGATGGAAATCCGTCGTTAGCAACGGCACAAAACAAAATTTTTAAAATTCCGCTAAATCCGGTGCAAGGAACTGGAAACGTTGCTACTACGGGTGGAAACATCGGCGTGTTTATCAATGGTGTCGCTTTATTTGATTACCGCGACGGCGTGGCTTATAGTGCCACAGGAACCAACGGCGTTTGTGGCGGACCGGGTAATCCGCCTTGTCCGGGCGGACCGATGGCAACCCAGGCGTATAATCGAGACGCTATTCCGGCAGAACGTGCCGGTTTCGATTGTGCAAAAGCGCATCCGGCGATGGGAAACTACCACCATCATCAAAATCCGAGTGCTTTTAACTTAGATCTCGTAGTTACTTCAAACATCTGTGATTTGTATCCCTCAGACGGACTATACGTTATAAACCCTAATGTTCATTCGCCACTTTTGGGATTCGCATACGACGGATTCCCTATCTACGGCGCTTACGGTTATGCAAACACCGACGGAACCGGTGGCATAACACGCATGAAATCGAGCTATCAACTTAAAAACCAAACCTCGCGACCAAACGGCCCGAGTGTCGGGCAAACTATTGGAAATCAAACGTTTTTTAACGGATACTTCAGAGAAGATTACGAGTATGTTGCGCATCCGAACGATCCGACGTATTTAGACATTCATAACGGACGTGTGTGCAATACGCCTGAATATCCGGCTTCGTTGTACCCAAACGGCATATACTGCTATTTTGCAACGGTCGACGAGAATCACAAATCGGCGTATCCGTATGTCGTTGGACCCACTTTTTACGGAAACATCACCGTTTCAACAGTAACTACAGTTCCGGCAGGTACTACTATTCTCGCAACAGACACACATTCGATTACCGATTTAAGTGTCCGGATTGCTCCGAATCCCGCTTCGGATTATATCGCCATACAAACGCAGCTGAGTGAAGTCGACATGCAAATCGATTTAATCAACGAACTCGGGCAAGTCGTTAAAAGCGGGAAAATACTGCAAGGAAGCACTTTGAGTATCATCCAAACCGACGATGTGTATGCGGGTATTTATTTTCTGCGTGTATCGCGCGGCAAGCAACAATCAACGTTTAAAGTAGTCATTGATCGGTAGGCCTTCGGATTAGCAATGTGAGTGTTGTTGATTTGGAAACTATTTCGCTTAATAGCTGGTTACGATTGCTCGAACTTTCAAATCGCTGTTTCTCCTTGCAAGGGAAATATTTTTTGATAGATTTTCATCGTTTTTTTGATAAAGTATTTAATTACAGTACTTTATTGTCGATCGACTCATTTTAAATAACAACGCAATTTTAGTTATAAACGTTTCGAATTTGGAGAAGTAGGAAGAAATTTTGGGCAGCACCCGCCGCAGGTTTAGCGAAATCGGGTTTCGGCGGGTCGGGCATTTTGCTGCAATGGCGCTTGCTCCTGCCGTT
>NZ_NOXX01000217.1 GCF_002251775.1 Flavobacterium aurantiibacter | reverse complement strand
ATAAGCTGGAAATTAATTTAATACAATTTTTGTCGTGTACTTAGACATTGCAATTAAAAAAATCCAAAAACAGCATTTCAACAATACGTTTAAGTTTCATTTTAATCCCTATTTAAACGCTTTTTTTTCAATGAAAAGGACAAAATTATAAGTAGAGAAGTAAAAAGCACCTGAAATGTTATATTGTGTTTAAAATCAGACGACCAAATAATATAACTAACTGTTCCTCCAGAAGAAATGCATATAAATGTGATGAACAAGAATACAAACTCAAAAAAACGTCTTCCCGAAAACAAAATGCCCAAAAAAAGGCTAAATAAAATAATCGAGATAGCAGATAAAATGACCTGTATAATTTCTAAAAACTGTTGCAAAAAACACAATCTTACTATAACAGGTAACGCAAAAATAAGCGCTAATATAGTGCCTGCTAAAAATTGAGATAACAATAATCTTTTTAGAGGCTCATAAGTACTGTAGATAAACGAAGCAGTTTTAAATTCTTGTTCTTTTGTAAATAAATCAGACCATCGATTCACTTGTAAATACCAAATTATGGGTAATCCGATAAATAAAGCGTCTTTAATTGGTATAAAAAACAAACCAATAAAACACCCTAAATTGAGTATCCAAAGACGAATTGTACCCTTTCGAATCAAAAGTAAAAATTCAGCATTAATTAAAGGGAATAATCGATAATCTGTATCGACTTTTTGCAAATTTTCAAAATAAATTTTCCGTTTAGATGTCTCTTCTTTATATAAATGTTTTACATGTTGCAGCTTTGGTAATACTCTTTTAGTTTTGATATCAAATCGGTGAAAATAAACTGAACTTATCTTGATAGTTACCAATGAAAAAATTATCCAAAATAATCGAGACAAGTAAAATTCGAAACTAAAATGGGAGCCTTTAAAAAGAAAATAATTTAAATTTGAATCTGCATTGTAATTTATTCCTACAGAAATTTCTTGAGTGTTTGAGATTATACTTTTCGGAATTGCTATAGAAATTTCATTCAATAGAAACTGAATACCTAAAGGGTCAACATAGTAAATAAAACTACCGCTTATAAAATTGGTAACTCCCAACAAACCAATGAACAATAACATGAAAATCAAATTCATTATGTTCGTTTTTTGAACAAATACAACTTCAAAAAAAATAGTTAAAGCTGACAAAACAAAAACACTGGGAAATGTTACAAAAAAATAAGGGCTAGCAAATTGGAAAAAATCAAAAGGATAATTTTCCACTCTGTAAAATGTTAGCCCCAACGCCAATAAGAATACGACAACAACAATTGTAGAAAATAAAAAAAAATGGCTAACCGCTTTGGCAAGTAAATATTGGAAATTGGTAATGGCTGAACTAGCTATTAGCTGTCCAACCCCAGTCTGTAAATCATTTCTAATACTATTATTAACCACATAAAATCCAAATAACCATAAAAAAAAACATGCCATAATTGCAGTAGAATGGCCTATCCATGCAGCATTGTTCAACCCCGTATAATCTCCAATGCGTATAGTGGTATAATGATCCTGAGGCAAGGGAACAAATTTATAAGCGGCAACTACACTGATAATTAGTAAAACAATAAAAGAATTACTCCTTACCCTTTGTAAAAAATCAGCATATAAGATACTAAAAAATTGATTCATTAGGTTTATCTTGAAAGATATAAAAATGCATCTTCAAGTGTAGGCTTACACAAAACAGCTTTAGATGGAGGTGAGTCGGAAACAAATCGAATAAGAGCTGTTTCTCTTTTTAGTAAGATACTTATCACTAAAAAATTCATCTTAAAAGAATAAATTTCCTCTTTTGAAATTTCAATTTCAAACACCTTATTGTCAACCACCTCTATAATATCCTCTTGACATCCTTTTCGTACCAATATCCCTTTTTTCATAATCATCACTTCATCTGCAATCAACTCTATATCTGAAATAATATGAGATGACAAAAGAATTATTCTATCATGAGAGAGTGCTGAAATAAGATTTCTAAACCGCACACGTTCTTCTGGATCAAGACCTACTGTAGGTTCATCAAAAATCAATATCTTAGGATCATTCAACAAAACTTGTGCAATGCCTAAGCGCTGTTTCATTCCTCCAGAATATGTATGAATAGAGCGATTAGACACTTCCAAAAGATGTACGCTTTCTAACAGTTGATTTATTCTTATATTTAAATTTCTACCACCAACTCCCTTTAAAGCAGCTATGTACTTTAAAAACTCAAATCCTGTCAAATTTGGATACACTCCAAAATCTTGAGGTAAATAACCCAATACCTTACGTATTCTATTTGGAGTATTTAAAATATCTTCCCCATCTAAAGTTATAGCTCCTGATGTCGGCTTTGAAACGGTAGCCAAAATGCGAAGAAGTGTCGATTTTCCTGCCCCATTGGACCCTAATAATCCGATAACACCATTCTTAATTGTTGTCGAAAAATCAACTAAACCTAATTTATCTTTAGTGTATTGCTTTGTTACATGACTAATCTTGAGTTGCATAAAAAAAGGTTGATATTTTTAAATTAGTTCTAAGAAATATAGGGAAACAAAAATAAAAAGTCAAGAAAGAACCGCATGATACAATTGTGTCACAAAAAAAATGTATAGTTCCATATATTTGTTAGTAGTAATTGTTAAACAACTATGAGCTTAAAACTGTCTTTTATTCTTTTGATATTAGCCCAAATTTGTTTTGCGCAAAAATATGATACCAATAAAATCTCAAAAAACAACATTGTCAACTTATTAGAATCAGAATTTGTTGGGTTTGAATATCATGGAGTTGTTTACTACGTTGAAAATGATTTGAAAAGTTTAATTGCTGTTGAAAAACAAACAAATAAAATTAAATGGAAAATTGATGTTATTTCAGCTTGTGGAATCCCTAGTGAAGGGAAACCTGAAATTAGATATCTAAAATTACATAAGAAAAATATTCATGTAATTTATGGCAAACATAACGAAGCTGTAATAGAAGCTGATGATGGTAGCTTGTTTTTGTGTGGTTCAGATTAAAACAACCACTTTTAACAGGAGCTTAGCCGCTATGGCTGTTATGTATAATGTTGACGTCTAGTTTACACGAAAAACGTTAATCCTTGTGAGAAAATAATCTTTTCGTTTTGACCATCTCAGTCAGCTAGCGTCGGAAGGGTAACAATCGAAAACAAAAATACGGTTTGCTTTGATAGTTTAAATTTCTACTTTCTGAGGGTAGATCTAAATTAAAAATTGATATACTACTGTTTTTAAAACAATTAACTCAATTTCAAAAAAAAACTGAATTATAAAAGACAATAGTAACTAAATATGATGTACCCAAAACAATTTTTTTTTATATTATTTTTTTTGGCTTTTAACATCCCGTCATTTTACGCACAAACCAGTAAAATAGATAGTTTAAAAGGTGTTGTTCTAAAAACGACAAGTGATACATCAATCACTAAACTCTATATCGCCATCGGTGCCGAATTTGAAAAAAGGAATACCGATTCAACGTTTGCTTACTATACTAAGGCATTAAATAAGGCAAAAAAAGAGAACCTACAATTAGAGATTGCAGATGCCGATATTGTCTTAGCTAAGTATTTTATCATGCATTTTAATGACTACAAAAAAGCTTATGTATATACTACTGACGCTAAAAATATTTTAGAAAAGCTCTTACAAAAAGAAAAGTCAAAAAAAGAAATCAAAAAAATTCAAGAAAAATTGATTAGCGTATATAGTGGATTAAGCATTTATTATTCCAATATAGGTAATAATGATATGTCAACTTTTTATACTAAAAAAGGTTTAAGGTTCGCTAAAATCATAAAGAATAGTAATCTTATTGCAAGATCTTACTATAATTTAGGCATTCAATCGCTTAACACAAACAACTTTTCAGCCGCATTAAATTGGTTCTTATTATCATTAAAAATAAGAGAAAAAAACGATAAAAAAAATCTTCATGAAGTATACATTGGCTTGGGGGATGTTTATTCTAACTTAAAAAAATATTCAAAAGCAGTAGAATATTACTCAAAAGTTTTTACGCTGCCAAATACAAACTATGATGCTAATGTTAGAAGTTATATCGCCACAGGAAACATTTATCTAAAACAAAATGAAACTGCAAAAGCATTAGCGTTTTTCACAAAAGCAGAAGTGTTGGTTGAAAAATATCATTTAAAAAGGTCTCAAGTGATGCTATACAATTCATTAGGCATCTATCATCAAATGATGGGTAATAATGATTTAGCACTTCAATATTTTTTTGACTTGCTCACAATTGGAGAACAAACTCAAAAAAAAGAAGTTATTGCAATTACAAAGCTCTCTATTGCTTCCATTTATGAGAAAAAAAATAACGATAAAATGGCCATTCAATTTGCCTCAAGCGCTTCTCAATTAGCAAAAGAAATTAGCAGATTTAATACCTATTGGGCATGTGAGCAATTGCTGAGTACTTTGTATGAAAAACAAAAACTACATCAGTTGGCACTACATCACTATAAAAAATTTATAACCACAAGAGACAGCATCGAAAATAAAATAAATACTGAAAAAATTGTTAAAGCTGAAATGAACTATGAATTTGAAAAGAAAGAATTAATTGCAAAAGCAAAACAAGACAAAGCAAGAGCCGTTGCGCTACAAGAGTTAAACAAGCAAAAATTAATACGAAACAGCATTGCAGGATTTTCATTATTAATAGTTATATTATCTATAATAACAGTTCTCAACTACAAAAAAAGAGCCAAAATTAGTAAAGCTCTAGCCCAAAAATCAGAAGAATTATACCAGCAAAAAGCAGTAGAACTGATCAAAAACGAACAAGTAAAATCGATGCGCAATTACATCAAAGGGGAGGAAAACGAGAGAAGTAGGATTGCCTCTGAGTTGCACGATGGCATAGGAGGTTCACTCTCGGCTATTAAACTAAAATTAAGTAAAATTGCTGAAGAAGATAAAAATGAACAAATAGATAAAGTTATAAAAAATGTAGATGTATTGTATCACGATGTGCGATCCATATCCCACAACTTGATTACTCCACAACTCAAAGATTCTATTTTTATTGAAGTCATCAATAATTTAGTCAACGACATCAAGGAGGCTACCAGCCTTGAAATTACATTAGAATATTTAGAGGAAGATAAAATAAACCTATTATCAGAAGAAATTCAAGTAACCGTTTATAGAATGATCCAAGAATTGCTTAAAAATTCTATCGCTCATTCTAATGGAACAAAAATCGAAATTAACGTAACTAAATTTGAGCATGAGTTAAATTTAGTAATTGAAGATAATGGAGCTGGATTTGACACTTCGAAAAAAAAATTAGGTATCGGATTGCGAAATTTAGAGGCTAGAACAAAAGCATTAGGAGGAAAACTTATTATAGACTCGGTTATTGGTAGAGGATCAGCTTTTAATATTACAATACCTTGTTGATTAGTAAAGAAAGAAAATGAAGAAAATAAACATTGCCATAGTAGATGATCATTCCCTTTTTTTAGAAGGGCTATCTTCAATTTTAAAGGATGTAGACAATTTCAAAATTCTAATCACTGCCTCTAGTGCAAAAGAGTTATTAAATCAACCCAATTTAGCAACTATTGATGTTTTAATTAGTGATATCAGTATGCCGGAAATGGATGGCATAGCGTTAAGCCAAATTATAAAAAAACAGTTTCCAACTATAAAAATCCTTATTTTATCAATGCACGAAGAAACTCAAATTATTAAAGCATTGATTAAAATGAAGATTGATGGCTATCTTTTTAAAAACGCTGATAAAGAATTGTTAGTTAGCGCAATAACAAGTGTTGCTCAAGGAAATCTTTTTTTTAGCGAGGCGATTAAAAATAAACTCATCTTTACAAATGAAGAGGAAGATGAGTCATCTACGAAATCCATTTTACCAAAACTATCATCTCGTGAAAAGGAAATTTTAGAGCTAATTGCAAAAGGATTAACCATCAACCAAATTGCAGATACGCTGTTTATAAGTCACCATACAGTAGTAAGTCACAAACAAAAACTTTTTTATAAGTTTAATGTAGATAAGATAACTAGTCTTGTTAAGAAAGCGCTAGATTTAGAAATCATCAATTAGAATTCTACCATCCCTTTTTTATATGATTTTTGAAAATCCATCAAAAAGGGGATGCTTTATTTGTTAGTTAAAAATTAATTTTGAGTGTGCTATTTCAACCTCATAATCAATTTGTTTGAAATCAAAAACGCAAAAAATAACTAACTAATAAAAAAATGAAAAAAAAATTACTCTTAGCATTTGGGTTCTTAACNCTATATTTGTCATAAATGTTGGTTGTTTTGCGACTTCAAGATACTGATTTTCAGTATCTTGACCAACATTTGGTCAATTTATTTTACTTCAAATAATTTCACCCAACGGGTTATTGTAAAAAGTGTATAATGCCATTCCGGTTAAAACTAAGATAATTAGGAAACAGTTAATCATGAAAATGAAAATTCCTTTGAAAAACGTAATGACACGCTCGGTTTTATAAAAGCGGTGGTGCGCTGGAAAAAAATAGTAGAAGGAGTAAAATAGCAGCCCTAAAACTATAATTGAATAGATAACTTCTACAGCTGTGTATCCTTCTAAGCCAGTGATAAGAAAAAACCAACTTAACAAATGTTCCAGCAGCAACATCAACAACAAAAACGAAAAATAATGCAGAGTAAATATGCCGTGATCGAAGTAATAATATTTCTTCTTGCTTTCGAAAATCCATAAAATAAAAGCAAACAAAGGCATGTAGATGAACAATACCTTCGGTAAATTGTGTTTGAAAGTTTCAAAAAATCGTTCTTGTAACTCTTTGCCGGTATATCTGTTGTTTAACTCGATCGACTTGCGCACGAACATCTGCTCAATAGCCGACGGCTTTTCTTTTTCAGACATCTCTTTGATTTTTTCATCATATTCTTCCAAGGTTTTGGCGTCATCTTGAAAAAAACCTACCGATATATCGTCGTCTTTTTTTCGAACTGACGCAATAAAATTTTTCAGACTGTCGGCTTCTTTCTTTCCAATTTTATTGTCCTTTGCCAAATCCGAAACCAAGTTGTGCGCGTTCTTTTTTGCCGTTTCAACATCAATTTTCCCAACTTTCGTCTGCTCATTCATGTTTACAGTTACGGCATCAGAATCCGCGGGCAGTAAATTAATCGACAAAAAAGTAACAAAACTTATGAAAATATACAATCGGATAGGAGCGAGGTACGACATCCGTTTTCCCGACAAATACTCCGAAGTGAGCGAGCCAGGTTTTGTGATTAGGTTTTTGATTGTTCGCCAGAAGGCATTTTCGTAGTGGGTAAGGTCTTCGAAAAAGTGAACAAATAAATGGTAAAAGTTTTTTCGGACCGACACATTCTCCTGGCCACAGTTCGGACAGAAGCAATTTTCAACCACATGCCGACAATTCAAACACGTTTTGTCGGTTCTTACAGGCGCTTTTGACATGGTTTGTTATAGATTGGTTGAAAGTTGTTAAATTTCGTCGCCTAAATTAATGCAAATGATAGAGAAAAGCGAGGCTGTTGACAAGTATATTGCTGCGCAGCCACAAGATCGACAGAACGATTTAAACGAATTGCGAGACACCTTAATTAAGAGTTTGCCTTCAGGTTTTGAAGAAACAATTGGTTACGGCATGCCGGCGTACGTGGTTCCGCACAGTATGTTTCCTCGCGGCTACCACTGCGATCCCAAACAACCGCTGCCTTTTGTAAGTTTCGCAAATCAGAAAAATTTTATCGCACTCTATCATATGGGCATTTACGTTAACACCGATTTATTGAATTGGTTTACAGAACAATATCCGCTACACAGTAAAAGAAAACTCGACATGGGTAAAAGTTGCATTCGATTTAAACCCGCAGAATTGCCAATAAAATTACTCGGCGAACTACTAAAACAAATGACTCCTAAAGACTGGATTCTCTTATACGAAGCAGCGCTCGAGCGAAGATAATTTTCTCAAAATCAGTTGCTAATTCTAAAAATAGTGTTAAATTAGCTATCCCCATTTCTACAAACATTAATGCTAAAATCAATTATTATGAAAGATTGGAGCGAAAAAATGTGTATTAGATTTTTGTGTTCCGCGGTAGCTATAATCTTCGGAACGCTGATGTTAGTGTGGCTTATGAAGTATTAATACACTACTCTAATTACGCTAAAACTGTTACGTTGGCATAAATTTACGATATGCCAACTTGACAGTTTTTTTATGCGTATTCATTAAATCTGACATTAAAATTACCGCATTTAAACAATGGCACAAAGATTGACTGCTGAAGGATGTCATTAAAATCAGATTAAAAATCTAAAAATTAAATAAGCAAAATGGGTAAAATCATTGGTATTGACTTAGGAACGACCAACTCATGTGTTGCCGTAATGGAAGGTAGTGAGGCTGTTGTAATTCCTAATTCAGAAGGAAAAAGAACAACACCTTCAATCATCGGTTTTGTAGATGGTGGTGAAATCAAAGTTGGCGATCCTGCTAAACGTCAGGCAGTTACAAACCCAACTAAAACCATCGCCTCAATCAAGCGTTTCATGGGAAGAAATTTCACCGAAACTTCTGATGAAGCAGGTAGAGTGCCTTACAAAGTAGTGAAAGGCGACAATAATACACCTCGTGTGGATATCGACGGTCGTTTGTACACCGCTCAAGAATTGTCGGCTATGACACTTCAAAAAATGAAAAAAACGGCAGAAGATTACTTAGGACAAACCGTATCTGAAGCTGTTATTACTGTACCCGCATACTTTAACGATGCACAGCGCCAAGCAACTAAAGAAGCTGGCGAAATCGCTGGACTTAAAGTAATGCGTATCATCAACGAACCTACTGCCGCAGCTCTTGCCTACGGTTTAGATAAAAAAGGAAAAGATCAAAAAATCGCTGTATACGACTTAGGTGGTGGTACATTCGATATCTCGATCTTGGAATTAGGAGACGGCGTTTTTGAAGTTCTTTCAACAAACGGTGATACACACTTAGGTGGAGACGATTTCGACCAAGCCATCATCGACTGGTTGGCAGATGAATTCAAAAGCGAAGAAGGTATCGACTTGCGTCAAGACCCAATGTCTCTTCAACGTATTAAAGAAGCAGCTGAAAAGGCAAAAATCGAATTATCTTCTTCTGCTGAAACTGAAATCAACTTGCCTTACGTAACCGCTACAGCAACCGGACCTAAGCACTTAGTTAAAAAACTTTCTCGTGCTCGTTTCGAACAATTAACCGATTCGTTGGTAAGACGTTCGATGGATCCTGTGGCAAAAGCGCTTAAAGATGCGGGCTTGTCAACTTCAGATATCGACGAAGTAATCTTGGTAGGTGGTTCTACACGTATGCCTAAAATTGCTGAAGAAGTTGAGAAATTCTTCGGAAAGAAAGCGTCTAAAGGCGTGAACCCTGACGAAGTAGTTGCTATCGGTGCTGCGATCCAAGGTGGTGTACTTTCTGGCGATGTGAAAGATGTATTGTTACTCGACGTAACACCGCTATCTCTTGGTATCGAAACAATGGGTGGTGTATTAACGAAATTAATCGAAGCAAACACAACGATCCCAACTAAAAAATCGCAAGTGTTCTCTACTGCGGCCGATTCTCAGCCATCTGTGGAAATCCACGTATTGCAAGGAGATCGCGCTATGGCAGCCGATAACAAAACCATCGGTCGTTTTCACTTAGACGGAATTCCACCAGCACCACGCGGTGTACCGCAAATCGAGGTAACTTTCGATATCGATGCAAATGGTATCATCAAAGTTTCTGCAACCGATAAAGGCACAGGTAAATCGCACGATATTCGTATCGAAGCTTCTTCTGGACTTACGCAAGAAGAAATTGAGCGCATGAAAAAAGATGCTGAAGCTAATGCCGAAGCCGATAGAATTGCACGCGAACGTGTTGAAAAATTAAACGAAGCCGATTCTATGGTTTTCCAAACGGAAAGTCAGTTGAAAGAACTTGGCGATAAGATTTCAGCCGACGATAAAGCGGAAATTGAAGCAGCTTTAACCGAATTGAAAGCAGCACATGCCGCTCAAGATTTGGCCGCTATCCAAGCCGGTTTAGACAAAATAAACGCCGCTTGGAAAAAAGCTACTGAAGCGATGTACGCACAAGGTCAGAACCCAGGTGCTCAACAAGCACAGGCTGAACCTACTGCAGAAACGCAAGGTGATAATGTTCAAGACGTCGACTACGAAGAAGTGAAATAATTTCTTTCGTACATAAACTAAAAGGTCGCCCGAATAAGGCGACCTTTTTTTATGATATCAATTCAAGCTTTAAACTCTTCTTGATGTAACCCGAAATGCTGTTTCTGTTAACGAAAAAAACTTCGATTCATTCTTTTTCTTAACGACGAAACAACGTTTATTTTCTTGAATTTAAGATGGCTTCGGCTGTAATTCTACCGCTCTGCATCGCACCGTTAATCGATCCTTGCGTCAGGTAATCACCGCAGTAATATACGCCAGCTTTCTGTTGGCTGCTAAAGCTACGTATCGGGTTCAAATTGGGTAGCGCTTCGTAAATTTCGTAGTATTTCACCAACTTCCAATCGCGAACCTGAGCGCCAAAAAGTAGTTGTAAATCGTTGGTAATTTGTTCGTTTGTCCAGCCCGTTCCGTTTGCCGAAACAGAAATTAACTGTTTGTTCGTACTGCTGTAATTGGGTGCCACGCAGCTCATTAAAACCACATTGTTTACGATTCGTTTAGCATTGGCATTCAACAAAACGTGTTTGCTCTCGAGCGGTAGTTGCTCTGCCTCAAAATAATAGTTCGAAACGCTGTGGTACAACACCGATTTCTCGTAATTAAACGCACAAACTACGGCATCAAAAGTACTGGTTTCGCCAACAGCTGTCGTAACCGAATGCGCATCGAAGGCCGTAACAGCGGTTTCTAAACGAATATTTTCTTTACCAATAAACTCCGCGAGTTGTTCCGGAATCGCGCCCATACCGTTTTTGGGAACGGCAGCGCCCGATTCGGCAAACATTTTAAATGTAAATCGCAACATGCGGTTATCCGTTTGTAAGTCGTTTTCCAAAAAAACACCCTGATAAAACGGTTTCCAAAAGTCGGCAATCATCGACGAACTAAAACCAAAATCTTTCAAGAACGCAAGTGCGGTGCGGGTATCGGCGCTGTTTAAAATGGTGTCAACGCTCGTTCGACTTAGTTGCAACTTCAATTTGAGCAACAGTACTTTGTCGCGTAAACTACCCGGACCTTTCAATACCGTTTGTATTAAAGCCGAAACGCCGTTCTCTGGATCGTAAAACGGAATTTTCTTCCCGTTTCTAAAAATCAACGATCCTTTGTCAAAACGCTGTAAGTCGAGCGCCTCGTAATTCAATACTTTTCTAGTTTCCGGATAGGCGGGAAGGAGTACTTGAAATCCACGGTCGCAGCGATATCCCGAAATAAGGTCTGTTTTCACTTTTCCACCAACCGAATCCGACGATTCGAATACGGTAACATCCGCTATGCCGTTTTTCTTTAAGTACCAGGCACAGGTTAAACCCGCCAAGCCGCCGCCAATTATAGCTACTTTCATTGTAAATAGTTACTTTAAATACTCTTGTCTTTGCAGTTGAAAATGAGTTTTTAAGGTTTTGCGTAGGGTAATCTTCCTACAGCCGACGCTCGAAAATATGCGTCTAAACCCTGACTTACCAAAACATCTGCATCCGACAAATGTACAAATCCGTCGGCACCTACTAAATCATCGGCAAGACGGATGTGCTGAATACTGCCCACCAACAAAACCGTTCCGTTTAATGGAATGGGTATGTGTGTTTCGAGTTTCATACCAATTTGCACGACTGCTTCTTGTACATACGGTGCATAGAAATCGTCGTGATATTCGGGAGTAAAACCTACTTGCTCAAATTCCGAAACGCCTTTGTCGTAGCGAGCCGAGGTTTGGTGTGCCGCTTTATAATGCGTTGCCGCTACATAGTTTAAGGTATAAAAAGTGGTGGCAAGCATGTTTTCTAGCGTATCGCGCGGCACGGTATGTGGCCTGCTTAGTAAACCCAACAAAGCCGGATTGGCGCCGAGATGAATAACCGAATTAAAAATAGCCAAATTTTCAGTGCCGCTTTCGCTTTTAGTTCCTACCAAAACGGCCTGTCTGAAACCGGCAAGCGAGTTGATGAAAGCCGTGCGGTAACGCGTTTCGAGTTGTTCAAGGGCAGCAGTATCTATTTTCATGTGATGTAGTATTAAATTGAATGACGTTTCCAGTCGACCGTAACGTTGGATCCGTTCGCAACGATAACCGAATCCGGTTTTTGTTCAGCAAGATATTCAAAATCAGATCCGTACATAGCTTTGAAATCGCACGAAATGTCGTAGTTCATTACGGGAAAAACCTGCCAACGCGGATGGTTTACGCGGTATTCCAAGGTTTTGGTGTCCGACACTTTAGTATAGCCGTAGTAGTGTTCAAAGATAAATTCTTCGATGCTGTTTTCACGCATGGCAACAGCGCTTGGGCTGCAATTTAGTTGCAAATGGTTCCAGTTGTTATTGGTTTTCCATTGGTAGCTCAGCGAGCGATTGTGGGCATTTGTCAAAATTTGATGTTTAGTAGGTATGGCGGTGTAATGTTCTTTGTACAATTTATTGGCAAGCCAGGCAACTGCTGGGTACGGAACGGTTTCGTTAATAAAAACCACGCCGCGTTTATAGCCGTTTTCTGTGCGGCGTTTAACGTAAAAACGCAGATTTATCTCTTCAAAAGTTCCGAGCAGTGGGATAGGAACCCCGAACAAGCGCGTGTTTCGAAACATAAAGCCAACCAAACTTACATAGGTTTTGCCTTCAAAAAAGTCGAGTTCAACGCCTTTTGGAAGGTAGGGTTGCAGGATTTGCGGATCAACGGCATAATTTGCCATGATTAGATCTTCCCATCGGGCCGACAAAAAAGTTTTAGGCATTTTAACGGTTGCTATATATTTTGATAATCAGCAGATTTCCAATTAGTTGTTTTTGAAAACCAAGTTGAATTTGTAGCGAGCAAGTTAGTGGTATTCAAGGGAACTTACCGCCATTTTAACCTTGCATTGGGCATTTTTCAAGTTGCGTTTGTGCCTGAGCTTGTTGAAGGCTGGTGCGATTTTTTGGTGGCTTGATNGGCTTGGCGTAGTGGCGGATTTTTAGCACAAAAGTTCAATCGAAGAACTGCACTTGAACCTACCACAAAACTGTCATACGAAGCACTGAACCCGCCATTACGCCAAACCGCTGTTAGCATCAGTTTTTATTGTCATTTGTTCTAATTGCTGATTTATAAATTATAAATTAACCACTTGCATATGTTTACTCTATCATATTTATTTAAGGTGTCTAATTCAATTAACATGTCTGGAATCAATGGTGCATTCATGTCCAAGTCATGATTAGGTCTCACAAAACAAGCAGAAGGTATGGATACAACAATACCTGAATTAGGAAGCTTTAAATAGCAATTTTCTCCAATGGCATTTGCTACATCACCGCTTGGTTGCCCAATTAATTTTGCAATTTTATTATCCTGAACAACTATCCCTGTGTAAATGGCTGAACTGAATGTTCCTGAACCAATTACGAAATAAACTTTATTTCTAAATTGATGACTTTGATGTTTAGGATATGTATATGATTCATTTTCATCAAATTTATAATAGATGTTACTAGGCGAATTCAAATAGTCTTTTACACCCATCTTTTTCAACGCAATGGAGCGCATATACCAAGGAAACATTTGTCTTATATTTTTTTTATATGATTCGCTCATCCACCATTTTTTCTCTGGTACTCGGTATTTTTTATCTGTTAAATGATTTAAAAGTGTATCTCCATAAACACTGTTTCCTCCACTATTATATCGCAGGTCAATGATCAAGTATTTGCATCTGTTTTCTAATTGCTTGAATACTGAATCCAGTTCGCGGCTGTACACAGCAATATCTTGGTATTCGTAACTATATAAATTCACATAAGCAATGCTGTCATTAAACCAATTAAACTCAAATCCTTTGTCTGATGAATTTTCTTTGATTGCCGAAGCACTTTCATTTCCATTTTTGTATGTGAGTGTGGTCGTCTGCTGTTTTTGCATGGTGTCTACGAAATCTATTTTGTAAGGCGGATGTATCTCATTTAAAAGCAAATACAGTCCGAAATGGTCAATGACTGATCTTTCCCTCCAGGCGCGTAATCCGCTGCATTGTTTCAGAAAAAGAGACATAAGACTGTCAACTGGCATGTCGTTAATTTCCATCAAACGTGCTCCTGTTAAGTTAGTCGGCTTTACGTTTGCTTCATCTACGATCAGAAAGTTGTTTGATAATCTGAGTTTTAATGACCACTCAGAACCATCGTACAATAAATTGGAGTTGTATTTCTTTTTAGGAAACGAAACCTCCAAATGAGCAATATTGAAGGAAACTAGCAAACTATTAATGTCAAAAAGAAACTTCGACTTGGATAACGTTTTATTTTTTAAAATTGCTTTGGAGATACTGTCGACCGCATGTTCAGGCCAGATGTAGTATTCTTTGGGCATGATATCCCTGAGATTAGTAAGTAGTATGGTTAAATCCTCGTTTAGCTGTTCCCGTGTTAAGGGTTGATTATCAATTTGAGTTGAAATTCTTTTGTTTACAATTTCTCTAAAGTTGAAGCAATCATTTAAAAATGCAAGCGATAATAGTATCAGTAACAAAAGCATGTATTTCTTTATTTTTTTCATGTGGTTTTGATTATTTCGTTGACTTTGTAGACTGAAAAAATTGCCGCTAACGTTTTGCGGATTGGCGAAGGGCGGGATTTTTAGCACAAATGTTCTTACGAAGCACGAAACCCCGCCTTTTGCCAAACCGCTGTTAGGTGCTGGCGTTCTTTCTGTCGTTGCTCTGTTGTCCATTGTTACTGCTGTCTTTGGTCATTGGCATGGTGGCTCTTTTGGATTTTTTAGCGTTGGTCTGTGCATTAAAAAAAAAATACAAATGTGCCACCAAATGCGTTGGCAATTTAAGCATTTTCAAATTCTCCGCAGTCAATTCTTATGTCTTGTGTTTCTAATTTTTGGTTGAGTAAACCACAAAAATGAGTTTTGTTTTTATTTGCATAGTGCTTGCAATTAAAACAAGTTCGTTGCACACTTATTATTTCAAGTTTGTTAAGTTGAATAATTAAACTTGAAATATTTTGCCACAATACCATTTTTTCTGTCTCGCTTGTCTTGGCGATAATTGTCGTCAACGGATTGGCAAAATTCTCTGTCTCGGCTACTATCTTTTTTCCTGCTGTCGTTAATTGTATTGTGTAGCTTCTTGTGTCGTTGCTGTCGGTAAATTTTTTAATTAGTTTTTTTTGCTCCAACACTTTTATAGCATCACTAATTGTCGGCTTTGTAAAATTAAATTCTTGTGCTAAATAACTAATTGTGGTTTTGTCTACCGAATGATGCTGAATAAAAATCAACAACTGAATTTGTATTGGACTTAAACTATGCTCTTTCGCCTTATTCCACAATAAAATGCGGAACACCTGCGAAAGGCGTTCAAGTCCTGCAACTATTTTGTTGTCGAGGTTTGCGTTTTGATTTTCTAAATTAAATACCGAGACGTTAGTTACAGTTTTGCATTTCAATAATATAATATCCTTTTTGTTGAATACTTAAAACCATTTCATCTGTTGCCTTTTCAATATGGCAAAAGCTACATTCTTTTGCAGTCAAGGGCTGATTTTCTTGATTTTTTGATTGTAAGTAATCCTTACCAAAGGTATAAATTATTTTTTCTTCTTTTATATGGTCGGGTGCAATAATGTCAAAATGCATTACGCTACCGTCTTTTTTTGTTATATAAGTGTCCCAAACTGCTACTTGCATAATTTTAAATTTTTGATTTGATGAATAAGAAAATGAATAGCCAGATTAGTCCTTTGATTAGAAAGAAGAAAAATCCAGCTATTCCAATTTTTTTGAAATATGGTTTCATATTTCGGATTTTTATCACTTAACCGAGTATGGTAATGAGAGATTTCCGCTTGCTACCGAATACACTTTGTAAACGCCAAGCATTGGTTTTGCTCCACCTTCGGAATGTGTGCCACCTTCGCCTGTATTCACCTCCATAAAACAAGTAACTGCATCGAATTTGAAGTCTGTTTTGTTGTTGATGCGATAATCAGGAACTACAACTTTAATTGAGTTTCCTTTTGTTGTTACGTTGAAACCAGGACTGTCCATATACATTGGCATATTCGGTGAAGTTTTAGGTAGCACAACGGTTTTGTCGTCCTTCTTAAATTCTTTTACTGCGAGTCCACCTGCCACTCTTTTGTCTTCGGTAAGAATTACCCAATGAGGATGCCAAACGATACCGTCATTGTCAAATTTTCCGTCTGTGTTTTCGTCCCAAAGTGGGCTGTCATCAAAGTCGGGATGAGATGTTAAAGCCAAAGCTACAATTCCATCTGTTAGGTTAAAGCCAACGTCAGTAGGTTTTAGCGTTGTAGGAAAAACGTAACCTAATACAGGTGCACCGTTCAATTGTCCAACAGGTTTTGGTGTTGTATTACCTGCAAGACTATCCACTTTTATTTCCCAAATAGTTACGCCCAAATCTTTATTGTGGGTTACTGATGTGGATTTGATTTTGAAATTACTGTTGTTGTAATTTCCACATTTGTCGCAAGCCTTAGCGTTTGTAAAAGCTAATGTTGCTATTGCAATTATTGCTACTATACTTTTCATTATGTATTTGTTTTAAGAGGTTAATTAAAATTCGTTTTTGTTGATGTATGGATAAGTCCAAAGTATGACAGTCAGCGTTACCGCTTTAAACCAAGCTGAATACATTGCTTCAACTGTTTCTGCATCGTGTCCTTTTTTAGCTAAAAAGCCTTTGATGGTTGCTGTGATTGGAAAAATAAATGCCACCATATAACGATAGTGAATGATTGGAACTGTGTCCACATCGTCAGTCTTATTTTTCTTGATGCTATGATGTCTCAAAGCAATTTCGTGTTGGTAATTCAACCAAATTTGGTCGTAAGGCTTGTTACACAAGTCCATTATCCATTGTCCAAACCTTGCCCGAACCGCAGTTAGGTAGTCCATATTTGGCTGTCCGTTTTTAGTGAAGTAATGCACCAAGTGTTCGTTACCGCCAACGAAACCATACCAAAGGTCAAGCACTTCGTTTGTTTGGTCTTTAAGCACTTCGCCCGCAAGGCGAAGGTTTTTTTCATCTTCTTCGCCAAACAATACTGTTTTTTTGAGAAGGTCTAAATCGGCAATGCTTAAAGGTGATTGCCCTACTTGCCCGTAGGCGTAACCTTTGATTTGTTCTGTCATTTTTTTAAATTTTATTTGTGAATGATTGCACAAAGTAAGTAAGGAATCCTAACTAAACAAATAAAATTGAAAATATTTTTAGTTCAGCGTCTAAGTCTGATGTCTAATGCTAAAATTTGTCAACAAAGCCTTGGTGAGGTTGGGCAAAATTAAATGTGCTGCAAAAGCGTTGGCTTGTGTGTCGGCTTGCAGCTCTTTTAATTTTGCGAAGGGTTGGCATTTTGTCACTCGTTTTATTGCTCGTTTGTTGTCGGTTGTGTCGTCAAATAGGGTTGCACCTAACGGTTTCGGGCTTGGCGTAGTGGCGGATTTTTAGCACAAAAGTTCAATCGAAG
>NZ_NOXX01000183.1 GCF_002251775.1 Flavobacterium aurantiibacter | reverse complement strand
AAAAAAAAAAAGTTTCTTGTGCAATTGATTTAGTACTATAAAACAGCACTACTACTAAAAATAATAATTTTTTCATTTTAATTTATGCTATAGGTTAAGGTTAAATATAGTTAGATTGGATTTCAAAAATATACTAGTCAAAAGGATAGTTTTGTCAGATTCTTGCACAACTCTTTAATTAGTAAGATGGAGGCTTTGTTTAAACCTCCATCTTATTTAAAATTATACTTCTTTTAAAGAACAGTACTATTACCTTGAAACCGTTCCTGTTGGAAAAGATATTAAACTTCTTTCCATATTTATGGTTGTACCCGTTACAGCCGGATTTGCAACATTATGTGATAATGGTTTTAGTGTAAACGGCATTGGCGAATTATCGGGGAATGGCTCAACCGAAATCACTAAAGTGGCACCGCTCAAATTTGCCGGAAAGGTCAATCCTGACGGAGCATTCACTAAAAAGTCTTCACCCGGAAATGGAGGAGAAGGCATCATACCTGAATAGATGGCTGACATATCAGGGCCATTCGGATTTGTAAATGCACCTGTACTTAATACGGTACCATTGCTCACTACCCAGCCCTCATACTTCCAACCGGCATCTAATGTTGGTAAATTTAACCCTACACTTGGTCCGTTTCCATCCATAAACCAAACTCCTGCGTTTGGGTTTGCGTTACCGTTTGTTGGCGTGCCAAGTAGATATTTTCCGGTTGACGTACTAAAATTACCAATTATTCCGGTAGAAACAGAGGCTGTTGACCCACTGAATGAACCGGCAAGGTATTTAGTGTTTGAAGGAGCAGGGTCAGGGTCATTCGTTGGTTCAATACTAAGCACGAAATCGGTAGCGTTGTTAAGTTGAGCTCTGTCAACGTCAAACTGTGTTTTGGATAGTGCACCAGCATCATTAACTGTAAATGTTCCTGTGGTAACCGGTGTTCCATTGACCACAATCCAACCTTCATAAACAAAATTTGATCCTAGGTTTTCTAAACCACTAAGGTTTAAAGTTAAGGAAGCAGTTGAAGCTGCATCATCATCAGAACTACACGAAATGGTGAGAGCTGTCAACAAGACAAGGGGAAAAAAAATTTTTTTTTTCATAGCATTTTTTTTAAGTGTTAGGATGTAATTTTATAATAAAACAAATTTTTATTTTTTCATTGACTCATCCATTTACCATTTTTCCTTATTAGTTGACAATTTTACTAAAAGCGTTAAACGTTTAAAGATTTCTGTAGATATTTGTGAAAAAAAGATGAAAAACAGCCTTTTTATTCTTTTTCTTTCGTGTAGTTCACTCTTTGCTCAAAAAGATAGGGTAGGACTTATATCTTGGAATGGTGTAAAAAAAATGAACGTTAATTTCATGACTGAATTTATTGAAACGAAAGTGAACGAACAATTGGATTCTTTAAAATTAGACAATGATGTTGCGGCATTAACTCGCTTGAATGGTGTTTCCAACGTAACTTATACGGTTACAAAGTCAGCAGATGAAACGTTTAATGTTACTTATACGGTAATAGAAAATTGGAGCATCTTACCTAATCTTCAACTATGGACAACAGATGAAGCAGAAGCCGCTTATCGAATCGGAGTATTTGATTATAATTTTTTAGGAAGAAATAATACTTTAGGAGGCTATTATCAATCGAATGGTATTTCTTCATTCGGATTATTCTTTTCTGCTCCTTTTTTGTTTTCTGCAAATTTTGGGATTGAAAGTAGTTATCAAAAATTAGCCAGCATTGAACCCATTTTTATCAATGCATTGCCAGCCCGATATGAATATAGCAATACAGGAGTTGAGATATTAGGTGTTTATCGATTGAATTTCAGGAATTCTGTTAAATTCGGGGCTACTGTTTTTTCAGAAAAGTATCAATACCGTTCCGGTTCAACTGCTGAGAATGTGCCGCAATTTTTTGAAGTTGATAAAATTATGTTGAAGTCGAACTATACTTTTGATAACTTGAAATATGATTTTTATTTGGTCAACGGATTTCGTAGCAACTTTTTTGGTCAATATGTTTTTAATTCCAATGCCTTTCAAAATGAATTTATTATCGCTTGGAATGACTTTTCCTATTTCAAACGAATAGGAAAAACAGGGAATTGGGCCAGTAGATTGCGATTAGGATTATCTTCCAATGATGAAAGTCCGTTCGCTCCGTTTTCTTTAGACAATAATTTAAACATTCGCGGTGTGGGTAATATTATTGATCGCGGAACCGGAGTGCTGGTTTTTAACACGGAGTACCGAACAACGATTTATGAAAAAAATTGGTTTGTTTTACAAGGTAATGCCTTTATAGATTCCGGTAGTTGGCGCCAACCTGGCGGAAATTTCAATGATTTTATAGATTCAGAAAATTTTAGAATTTATTCTGGAATTGGGTTGCGATTTATACATAAAACCATTTTTAATGCCACATTTAGAATTGATTATGGATATGGAATAACAAGAAATTCTTCAAGCGGAATTGTATTTGGTATAGGACAATATTTTTAAATATTACTGATTTGTATCTTTTATTCCAATTATTATTATAAAATCCAAGATGGAATTTTTTAAATTTATATTGATTTTTCAGCTTAAGCACAAGTTGTAAAATAAAAATGTTTTATAATTGAAAAATGCGGTGAGAGAACACATCGCATTCAAAGCTTAAATTAAATATACTAAACAAATTAAAATCATTAATTATCCAGACTAATTTTTTTTATAGAAGTATTATTATTGTAATCGGTAAAATAAAGAAAATAAATACCGCTATCTAAATGCGTTAAATCTAAACTTGTTTTAGATTTAAAAGTTTCATTTATTTCAACAACTTTTTGACCTAATGATGAATATATTTGAAATAACTTTATTTCGGTAGATTCATCAATGTCTATCGAAATAATACCTTTAGATGGATTGGGATACAATTTGATATTGTGGGCAGAAAAGGATGCAGTAGATAGAGTGGTACAATTAGAAGCCGTAAATGGCATAAAACTTCCAAAGTCCCAAAAAGCATTAAACTGTTGGCAATAAAAATAAATTGTATTGAAATTAGAGATATTGAATCCGTTGGGAATTGTTTGTGTAAAACTAGCCACACCATTTCCAGTAACTAATCCCATTTCAATTCTAGGGCGCGATAAAAAATTATTGGTTATTCTCAACTGGGCATTTGTAAGTGTTCCTCTATCAACTAAAAAAATCCGAACATCAGGACCAGACGCAGTAGAAAAATTGCTGCCTAAATTTACTGTAACAGTATTGTTTTCATTTAGTACTACTGAAACCATTCCTGAAACATTATAACTTGGAATACTAGTATTGTTTCCAAAACCTGTTCCGTTAGCAGTGCATTGTGCCTTTGCTGAAGCAAAACAAAGTAAGCCAAAGACATAAAGTAAAATTTTCTTTTTCATAACATTTTATTTATACAAAGTTATAAAAATCAAATAATTATAATTATACAATTTTTCCTGATTAATTGTCAATTATTCTGTTTTTGTCTCTAAATTCTGTTGGAGATTGCCCTTCTTTATTTTTGAAAAATCGACTAAAGGAAGTAACATCTTCAAATCCCAATTCAAAAGCGATTTCTTTCACAATTTTTTGGGTAAATAACAATTGTCTTTTAGCTTCTATATGAATTCTATCTTGTATCACTTTTAGTGGTGTTTTTTCTGAGTGCAAAGTAAAAAGATTAGTCAACGACTTTGCTGGTTTATTCATTAAATTAGCATATTCAAAAACGGTGTGCATTTTTTTATAATGCATTTCAACCAATAAATTAAATTCTCTAATTGTATCTAATTTGTTAACATGAAGTCTTAATGATTTGTTTTGTTTTTTATAGATTCGGGTAGAAAGAATTAAAAAACGTTTCAAGAGCATCAACAACATTTGACCGTGTAAATTGTCTCGCGATTCAAACTCGCTTAGGAATACCATCCAAAGTAATTTGAATTTAGGTAATTGTAATTCATCCAAATCAATAACTGGAATCTTTTCATTGGCAAAGAATAGCACACCATTGCAACCAATTTCTTTATCAAAAAACTCAGAACTGTAAAATTCTCTGTTAAAACGGATTAGGTTAATTTCATCCATTTTTGAAATGACAATATCATGCATGTCAGTTAAAAACAAAATTTGATTAAGTAACAAGGGATATTCTACGCCATCAATAATTAATGTTGTGTCTCTTTGATCATTCCAAAAAATACGCAAGTAATCTCCTTTATATTGATTTAACCAAACTGCATCCTCTTTTTTGATGGTTGCAATATGAAAATACTCATTTAATGAACCTTTGTATTCCATTTAACTAATATTTTTTTTATAATAATTTAACATGCTTTCATTAGAATGCCCTAGCTTTTGCTTTAAATGAATTACTGTAAAGTGATATTGTAACTTCCAAGCACCATTAATTCGATACCTTCTAGCTGAAGTAATGAGATATTTTGGAATAACTACAAATTGTTTTTCTTGATAGAGTCGCCTGATAATTTCATTGTCTTCATAAATAATATAGCTTTCATTAAAACCATTAATTTTATCAAATAAATGCTTAGCTACAAATAAAGATTGATCCCCACCTCGACAAGAAATATGATTAAATCTTGTAAACCACTGAGAAACTAAAAGTACAGGATGATTGTAATCAAATTTCATACGAAAGCAACCTGCTAAATTACCTTTATCAACTTGTTTTATTATTTCTAAATCAAAATCTGTAGGTGGAAAACTATCACAATGCAAAAAATACAAAATAGAACCTTTAGCAATTTTTGCTCCAGCATTCATTTGTTTTGCTCTTCCCTTTTCTGTCTGAACCAAAATGACATTTTTGATACCTTGAACGAGATTTTGAGAACCATCTGAACTACCACCATCTACTACAATAACTTCATATGAATAGGTCTTTGAAATCGTTTTTTCTATATGCAACAAAAGCCGATGTATGGCATCGACTTCATTGAGAATTGGAATTATTATAGAAACTTTAATCATTTAAACTCCAGTTATACTCTTTATATTTAACCTTAGCATTCTTATTAATCTTAACAGCACTGTATTGATTCAAATAATCGATAACAGTTCCTTTTGTTTTAAAATCTCCCGAAAACCAATCAAATATTTTTGATATTTCAATATTATTAGCAGTAATTGTGTTTTTAGTTTTATCATTTATAAATGCTTTTGCTCCAGCCTCTAATTGACTTTCTAATTTAGCTTCTGTATAAGCTTGATTTGATAAATTTGGACAAGAGAAAGAAGCACAGTTTATCGCAAAATGAATTCTTGGTTCGTTCATTTTTCTCAATATTTCATGCTCAATTTCTTCTAAACTATATTTTTTTGTTCCTAAAGTGAAAAACTTTTTACCCCAAGGATCTTTAATATCTTTTATACTTTTTAAAGGATAATTATCTAAAATAAGTTTTACTGTATAGGCATTATAGGCATTTATCCAATAAGCTAAAATCGCATTTCGAGACCATGATTTTTGAGGTACATTTGCGGCTAATTCATCCAAATAAACTTGTAATGCTTTTGCATCTTTCTTAAATCCTTTGTAATCTACATTCCCTTTATCTGTAACATATTTTTGCAATAGCACATGCCACTTTTGATGATCTATTGCTTTAATTGAATTTTGATTTTCTACTGCATAAGCCCATTCTGGAATGCTATTTTCGTTTGAATTTGCACACGATAAAAAAGGCAATAAGGCTATTATAAAAATTATTTTTCTCATTTTTNAATTATGCTAAAACTTTTGAAGGATTTAAAACCCGAATTTTAGCCAAAATAACAGCATTAACTCTGGTTCAATATATCAACAAATTTATCTTTGATAGACCAATAAATAACATCAAAAATCAATTAATTTAATTTCACCCAACGGGTTAAACATAAATTAAAAACTAAATTTCAAAGAAATTATTCTTTCATGTTATCAGGAAGTGGTTTAATATTCATAAAATTATAAGTATAAATTAAACTATAAATTTTCCAAGTGTTATCTGTTTTTACTAATTGCCAAGATTCTGCACCCCAATTTGTAGTTGTAGAACCCATTATAAACTTATAATCAAAAACAACAGTAGCTAACTTTCCGTCAGTAAAGATGTTAACGTTATAAAATTTTTCTTCTAATCCAATATCTTTAAGTTGCGGATCATTCAATAGCTCATAAGCTCCACTCTGCTCTATTTCTTTCGCATTAGGATCTAACCTTTTTCCGTATTCAAAAGACTTGTCATGTGCAACAGAAATCCATACAACTTTTTTATTGTAAAAAAGATTTGTTAAAGCAATTGAGTCTTTACTTTTAATGGCATTTTTGAAGTCATCTATAAGAATTTGTATTTCTTTTTTTGAGGCTGTCAAATCAATATCATTTAATTCTTTATCAATGTTTGATTTTTCTTCTTTAACTTTTTCAAAAGAAATAGTTTTCCCAAATTCCGTAGTAATTGAAAACACAGAAGAAGTTAGAATTTCTATTTTATATTTTGTTGTTCTGACAAATGCTAAGGATAATTCTTTTTGATCAGATGAAATTTGCCAAGTTCCCTTTTGAGATCCTTGAGGCGTAATAATGCCTAAAGAAAAATCTTCGTCAAACTGATATCGAATTTCAGGAATGAATGATGTAATCAGTGACTGTTTTTGGCTTTCTAATTGAGCTACTAATGCCGCATCTGACTTTTTATAATTCTCTACTAAATCAAAGAAATAAACTTCTGTTGATTTTTCTGATATTTTCCATAATCCAACAATATTTTTTGAAAAATTATTTTTTTGTGCGTTTAAAAAATTAACAATTAAAAAAGTTACTAGGATTGTTATTTTTGTTTTCATAATTAAATGATTTAATGTTATTTGACACAAACGTATTGATAAAAAAAAGTGATTGGTAATAGAATCAATACAAAATGATGAATAAATGATGAAAAAGTGACAAAAAAAGTCTTGTTATATGATAATGATAAAAACATCCTTTACTTTTAGGGTAACTACGAATGAATAATAAATATCTAGTTCATTAATAAAATTTTACAAATAACAAATGACAATAGCTAACACTACTATTTTTCAAAGAGGCTTATTGCTTCATTTACTTTTTTGGTTTTCGGTATTGGCTTTATTAATATATCCAAGCTTAATTGTTGATCAACCTCTACCGGTTGACTATTACAGAAATTCGTTAATTCTATTTATTTCCTTGTGTTTATCTGTATATACCAATAGATACTTATTGCTACCATTATACAAAAGGAAAAAATATATTTTATATTTTATTCTGATTTTAATCAGCATAGCTATCATAAGCTATACCGAAAGTATATTTTGCAATAACTTTGTAAATAGTTTTATTTTCAATCTATTATTTGTGATAATTACTTCCTTTTTACACTTTTATAGAAATACGTATTTAGAAAATATTCGATTAAAAGAACTACATGATAGTATAGAGTTAAAACTTTTAAAAGAACACCTAAATCCACATTTTTTTTTTAATACGCTTAACATCTTGTACAATGCCTCAATGACAAATGCAACTATTTTGCCAAATCTAATCGTTAGTCTAGGTACAATGATGCGGTATATATTTACAAGTATAGAAAAAGAA
Organism: Flavobacterium aurantiibacter; assembly: GCF_002251775.1. Taxonomy (GTDB): domain Bacteria; phylum Bacteroidota; class Bacteroidia; order Flavobacteriales; family Flavobacteriaceae; genus Flavobacterium; species Flavobacterium aurantiibacter. Next base: position 1,272 of record NZ_NOXX01000183.1, on the reverse strand, counting down.
AAAGTACTGGCTACTGATGAGCTAAACTTTATAGAAGATTATTTAAATTTTGAAAAAATTAGATTTTCTGACCATATTAAAATTTCATTTTTTAAAAATGTACAAATACAAGATCAAACCTTACCTCCTATGCTTTTAATACCATTTATTGAGAATGCATTCAAACACGGTGGAGCAAACTTTAATGAAAAATTAGAAATAGATATAACTATTATGGTTAACCAAGCGTTTCTTTGTTTTGAAATTAAAAACACAAAAAATAATACCAATAGTAAAATTCTGCAATCAACAGGTATTGGAATTGCAAATACAAAAAAAAGGCTTGAGAAGTTAATTCCAAATCATCAATTGATTATTGATTCAACATCTGAATTATTCAGTGTTTATTTGAAAATACCTTTTTAACAATCTTAATGTAAACAGCATAAAAATGTCATTTAAATGTATCGTAGTGGATGACGAAAAACCGTCAAGAGAAATATTGAAAAAATTTATTGATAATATACCAAGTCTAAAATTAGTTGCAGAGTGTTACAATGCAATTCAAGTAATTGAAATTACTTCTAAAGAGTCTATTGATATAATTTTTTTAGATATTGAAATGCCAGACATGACTGGGGTTGAGTTATTAAAAATATTACACAACAAACCCTTAGTCGTATTTACAACCGCTTATGATAAATATGCTTTAACGGGCTATGATTTAGGTGTTATAGACTATCTTTTGAAACCTTTTTCTTTTGAAAGATTTGTTATTGCTGTACAAAAGTGTTTTTACAATTTAAAATCTGATAGGTTAATTAAATCCGATAGTGGAGAATTGCCATACCTCCTAATTAAAGTTGATAAAGACATTAAGCGATTTGATATCAATTCTATTTATTACCTTAAATCTTTTGGAAATTACACTAAATTATTTTTGCAAAATCGCGAAATTTTATGCTCAGAACCTCTTTCAAAAATTGAAATAAAGGTGTCCGATCACAATTTTATTAGAGTTCATCGATCATATATAATTTCAAAATCAAAAATAACTAACATTTTATCCAATGCCGTTTGCTTGGATAATTATTCTGTACCTCTAGGTAACCGATATAAGCTGAATTTATAATTTACATCTTATTGTTTCATTTGTAGAATTTTGTATCAGCTATTTTAATCATAACACATACCAGAACGAATTAATTCAAGTTGTATAAAAGGGCATACGCAAAATATATTTACAATAACCCGTTGGGTGAAATTATTGGAAGTAAAATAAATTGAACAAAT
>NZ_NOXX01000157.1 GCF_002251775.1 Flavobacterium aurantiibacter | reverse complement strand
ATAATTGGTGGTAACGTTTTTGCGCTTGGCGTTCGTGCGGGATTTTAGGGCACAAAACTGTCAACCCAGCACTAAAGTTGATTTGAAAAACTGAACTTGAATTTAAGCACGTCACCCCGCATGACGCCAAACGCATGTTAGCACTTCGCCCTTCTTTTCTGTCGTGTTTGTTTGCTGTCATTTTGTGTCTGTCTTGGTGCGTTGGCAAAGCAAGCTCTTTTGCAATTTTTGGTCTGTGCGTTGGCTTGTGCGAATTGCAAATGTGCTTGCTTTTAGGGTTGGCTTTCCTTTGGTTTTATAAATATTGAAATTAAGAGTCCTATTCCTACAACTACGTCAATTATATTCCACAATTGTCTGCCAAATGTGATTTTGAAAAACGGTTGAAATAGCAAAGCAAGCCCACCATAAATTATCATTTCTGTCTGTCTGCCTTGTTGGTGTGCTTGATAGGCTAAAATTCCAAATCCAATTAGACCTGCAAATCGAACAAATTGAAAATAACCATAAGGCATGTCTAATAAGCACAACAAAAACAAAACCGCAAGTGATATTTTTATTACAATGTTCACAGAAAGAAAAGTTTTGAAATTCCATAAACGACACTCGCCCCGAAACCTAACAAAAGGACGAATACACCTAAACAACCACTATTTTTCTTCTTGTTTTGGTTTTGTAAATGCTTTAGGAAACCCTGCATTTGTTCATTCATCTTGACTAATAACAGCTGGCTTTGCCTTTAATTCGCCACTTTCAAATTTTATTATTGTTTGTTTAAACTCGTTCCAATCCTTGATACGTGGGGCAGCCGCAAGATAATTTCCTGGGCCCATCATTTGTACATAACCTTCACTGTCCTTTCCAATTTGAGCATCAAATTCAGGCTCCCACCAAACTGCAAATTGTCGTTCGGCATTAGTGTACATAAAAGGGAAGGGAAGCTTAGTTTGCTTGTTACATCGTGGGCAAGTAGCAACATTAATCTTGTTGGACATAACAAGTTCTCTATTTTCTGGGTATTCGCCCCATATTGTACGATACAATGTAAAGTCAAATTGATTGCCACAAGATGGACAAGTGATTTTTGCTTCTAATCTTTTACTCATATTTTAAAAGTTAATTTCGTTTGTAAACTCTTCGTGTTGACCATAGTTATTAAAGTCAATCAAATAATCAATATGATGAGGAAACTTAACAATTAGGGTTTGTTCGTCTATCCTTATCTTAGACTTTGCCAGATGCAAAAACCGCAATTCGTTTTCTTCAATCTTTTCATCAGCTTGAATAATCTTCAATAGGACTTCAATTAAAAGTAACTCTTGATGTTCGTTTAATTCATTGTTAGTTATTTCTTGAAGAAACTGATTAACAGCATTTTTGCCATTACTCTTTATTGCTTCAATATTTTTTTGCAATGGCTCTTCGAACTCATAGCCCATAAAATAAATTTCATTAGCTACAATGCTTTTGATTTCGTTAATTTCTTCTTCCGCAATATTGCCATCGCAAGCCATTGCTATCACGGCTGATTTGAATAGGAAATCTTTAAATTCTGAATTTTTCATGCTATTGATTTTAAAGACCAAAACCGATTCTTGTTGTTGCTTCTTTTTCTGCCCCTCTTGGGAGTAAATTAAGAAGTCCGCTATTGATTTCTGCAAGTCGTTCCCAGTTCCTGCTTTCTATTGCAAAAACTCCTGCATCAACCAAACTTTTCGCTTGGGCTTGGTCATTCATTCTTGTTTGATTGTCTCTGCACCATTTAAAAATACCTACTAAAAACTCCGGTGTTCTCCAACGAATACGGGAAATAATGCTGTACAATTCGTCTGACTTCTCCTGAATTTTCAATGGGCTATTTGTTGAAAAAAATGCACTCTCTTGAGCAACTATGTCGTTAAATGTTTTTCGTTCGTGGTCATTACCGTTTTCGTCCAACATCTTTTCACATTCATCTTTTGTTTCAAAATAATGGGCTTTTACTTGTTGTATTCTCTTATTCTTGGTTGCACTATCAATTTCCTGTGCAATTTTTCTTTTTTTATCTTCTAGTTGGTAGCGCTTGTCCGTAACGTCATCGCTGGTTAAGCTTTCAGTTTCCTCACTGACGCTTTCCATTTCTTTTTTCAATTTGCTCAAGGCACTTGCTGTTTCAAAATCTTCTTTTTCACTTGCTTCTTCAATCTCCAAGTCTAATTTCTCAGAAAGTTCCTCAACTTGTTCTTTCAAAAACTCAACTGGTGTGTGTCTTTCTTTTGGGTTGAAAGTTTGTTTAAACTCTTGGTCAGCCATGTTCAAATAAACTGAAATGATAATATCTCTTGATTCTGAGATTGAAATTGTAATCTCAATATCAGAGCCTTTAGCAATATCTCTTTTTATTTGTGTACCCCGAATTTTCATAAAGCCAATAACTTTATTTGCTTCAGGCAATGCCAAATGAGAACCTTCTAATACATTGATATAAATAAAATCGTCATCGTTTCCTTCAATTAGACCTTTATTTAGAGGAAAACTAATAGCTTGAGAACGTAAAGGAAGAATTGAATTTTTGAAAAAAATCGGCTTTAGTCTGGTCTTGCCTGGGTTATCGTAATCATCTACTTCCAAACATATATCTTCAGGAATTGGCTGTCCGCTAATTCCAAAACCGCTATTGATACCTATGGGCTCAATGTCTGTTTCTACGATATTATTTTGGCTATCGTATACGACAAAAGAAAAGAAATTGAAAGCTCCATCAACCAATGGTAAATCTTCGCTTATTCTCTCTGTCAGTTTCTTTAACCCACTGTCGAAACCTCCATCTTGTCTTGTTATTCTGTATGATAAGCCTTCAGTTTTGCCAGTAACTCTTGCTGAAAAAAGTTCGTCCTTTTCTTTTGATGCTTTGTTATAAGATGTTTTGATAGAAATTGCAGTTGTCGGTTTTACTCCTGTTCCCTTTCCAATTTCTTTAGGCTTTGTAGCTGCATAATAAGCAGCACCAACTGCCACAGCAGTAGTTGGGTCAATTTCACAGTTTACTGGAATTTGTAAAACCTCTTCCACACGACTACGCACATAAGGAATGTATGTAGAACCACCGACCATTAAATTAAATTGCAAATCAGATGGTTTTAATGAATTTCTAGTTAGAATTTGTTTAATCATTTCAATTGTGCCATCTATATTGGATTTGATTAATTCATTGAATTCAGAACGAGTAATAGTTATTTCCATATCAACTTCGTTGCCGTCCTCGTCTTCAAAACCATCAACAACAATTTCTGCAGAAGTTTTAGATGATAAAATGATTTTTGCTTCTTCTGCTCTCCTAAGCAGAACATAATATTTAGCATTTAATTTTCCTGATGCACTTTTCATTTCGTCTTCCAAATTGATAAAGTTGTATTCTTCGGAAATTTTTGGAATCACAAACTTTTCTACAATCATTTGGTCAAAGTCTGCGCCACCTAAAAAATTATCACCCTCGTGGTCTAAAACTTTCATTTCTCCATGCTTTATTTGAATAAGTGCAACGTCAAAAGTTCCTCCTCCCAAATCGTAAACCAACCATTGGCCATCGTTCATTTCTCGTTCTTTCTTCATGTTGGCATAAGCCAAGCTTGCGGCAATTGGTTCTTGCAACAACACAACTTGTTTAAAACCTGCTTGTATACCTGCTTCTTTTGTTGCATTTGATTGTATCGTGTCAAATGAGGCTGGAATGGTTATTACAACAGCATCTAAGTTATCGCCTGTGTTTACAAATGTTTTCAGTTCTTTTAATACTTGAGCTGATAATTCAATCGGAGTTTTGGATTCATTGATTGATTTTATTTTAAAACTTTCCGCAGTTCCCATTTTACGTTTGAAAACACCAACAACACTTTTGGGGTCTTTTTCTAAAAACTCTTTGGCTTTGTTTCCAACTATGATTTTATCTTTTTTGTATGAAACTACAGATGGCAAAGTGTTTCTGCCGTAATCCTGTGGATTTGAAAAGATGATGACTTCACCTTTAATGAATTTAGCAATCGCACTATTGGTTGTGCCTAAATCAATGCCGAAGTTTATTGTATTTTCCATTTGTAAATTTTATTTTAAGAGTTTTTAGATTGAACGATTACAACTGCGGGTTGCACAATTACTTTCATCACTTTATCACTATCCAGATAGGAATAATAAATGATAGGCTTGATTACTTCAACGATTTCAAGATTTTCAACCCCAGTACCTGAAATTGTTGCTTCGCAGTCTGTTCTTGTATCTGTGTAATCTTCTCCCAAAGGATTATGATAGGTTAAACCAATTGTGGAAGAGCCTTTAAAAAATTCTTCTTCCATTATTCCTTTCATTTTGTTTATGTTCCTCTGAATAGAATTTTCTTCTTTCAGATTATTCGCTTTTTTTTCAATTTCAAATATCTGATTGATGAAATCGAGATAAGCTTGGGGAACTTTTACGATTACTTTTTTTATGTCTTGCATATGTATAATTGTTAATTGTTGAAAAATGTTGATTGGTCAATAGAAGATGAAGAAGCATTTCCGCCAGCAACCGTGTAAAGCGTAATCGTTGCCATTGTATATCCTCTGTCGCTGTCTTCAAAATACTCTGTTCCGTCAAATTCTGAAAAATGGACATCTGACTCAAAATTTCCTTTTGTTCCGCAACTGTTGGTTAAGGTTGGATTCCAGTCATTGCCATAGAAAACTCGTATTTTATAAGTGCCTTGTGCGATATTAGACATTGTGAAACTTGAATTTTTTCGGACATATTCATTTCTTATAGTTCTTCCATTATCAATACTGTATAAACATACAATTGCATCTGAACTTCCACCATTATCAATGGTAAGTGTTGCGTTACCACTATATATTCCTTTTCCAAAACAACCATCAAGAGGTGATGCACCATCTTTTAGTTGATTTCCCTTGTATTGGCTTTCTACTGGTGGCGTATATTCTTCAACAGGTGTCGTTGTTGGTGAATTATTCGAATTGTCATTTGAATAATTTGTTGAAGGATTTGTGTAGCTATTGTTTGTAGAACTATCATTGTAAGATGACGAGGAATTATTTGAATTAGAAATTGCAACAATTATTCCTATTACTACAGCAATGCCAATAAGCCATAAACAGCCTGAATTATTGCTTGAACTGGAATTTGAAGTGCTTCTTGTAGTTGTATTAGTCCTTGTTTGTGTTGTTGTTGAAACAGTTCTTTGTCTTACTAAATTAGCAATATCAATTTTGGTCTTTAATTCTGTGAGTTGCTTTTTAGCATCCAAAAGATTTTCTTGTGTTTCTGGTTTCAAACCTGTAATGCTGTTGGCTTTATTGATTAGGTCAATTGAAACGTCAATATTTGAATATGAATTCCATACCTCTACCGACATCGCCCTTAAAGACAGTGCAACTTGATTTTTTATTTCATCAAAAGTTTGTGGCAGTCGATTTACATCAGGAATAGAAATAGAAGAATTGACCCAACTTAAAAGTGAACTAGGGGTTAATGTTTTGTTTTCAATTTCTTCAATTTTACTTTTTGACTGAATGAGATAACCTGCATATTTTCTTAAAATAGGTGCATTCCTTTCTTGTTCAATCCTTTCTTGATTTTTACGTTTAACTATTTCGTAATTATTTTGAAAGGTAGGTTTGTTCAAACCGTCAATGTTTAAAGTTAAAATATGCTCAAGTAAATCTTGGCAGACTTGCGTATTATCAAAGTTGTTCCAAATGGCAACATTTAGATAGTTGATTTCATTGGCAATTTTCAGAATTTGGCTTTGAAAATAATTTGGCAAACAATTTAAAGGTTCAGTTGGGAAATACTCTGTAACCAAATCAACAACTTCGTGAATGTCATCATCATCATAAATACTTTCCTCGTTTTTAATATCGGTTCGAATTTCTGATAATTCTGTAAGTCTGTTTTGTAAAATGTTCGAAACGGTTTTGTATGCTGTATTTACATTACTTTGAGAAACAAGGAAAGAAGTTTTAAGAATAGATTTCAATAGCTCAACATCTTCATCCTCAAAAGCAGTTGAAAGAGCCTTGTCAAACTTTGGTGCATAATATGGACTGATGAAATTTACAAAGTCCGCCAGTTTAAAAATGCTGTCTTGTTTAAAATTGTCAAATAAGCTTTCATTACCATATACCAAGAATTCGTTGAGCTTTTTGTTTGATGTCAAGTATAAATAAAATTCTTTCAAATCGATATTTGAAAGTTCATTAATAGCTCTTTCACAATCGCCTTTTGAAAGTTGAAGTCCATAATAATTGTAATGTCCATCGTCCGATAAGTCAATGTCTGCAAAAAGTCTACGTTTCGCCTTTTTTATTGTGTCGCTATCTATTTGGCTACTGTCCGCCATGTTTGAAAGCTGCAATATTTCTATAGGATTTATGTATTGCATACCGGTTTTCTATTTGTGATTAATGCTTTCAGTATGTGTCAGGGTGGTGGGTGGGCTTGGGTGCGATTGGGCAAAATTAAATGTGCTGCAAAAGCGTTGGCTTGTGTTTCGGCTTGCAGCTCTTTTAATTTTGCGAAGGGTTGCCATTTTATCTGTCATTTTACTGTTCGTTTGTTATTGGTTGTGTCGTCTTTTAGGGTGAGTGCNCTTGAAATTATTGCGGTAAAACAAATTTATATTTTATACGTTATGTTAGAAAACATTAAGAATTTAGAAAATGTGCAGCTTTTAAGCAAAACACAAATGAAAAGCGTCAATGGTGCAGGGTATTTGACTAATTATCAATGCACGGGTAGGCCTTATTATAATACAACTGGCGCAGGTGATGGCCCGACCGGATGGGAATGCACTGCACAGTACCAGCGAACATTTATCGGAATGGATTGGGGTAAGGCTCAATTACTTCCAAATCAAGTTTTTCCATGTCCAGCAGGAATGCAATGTTAGTTAATACTGCGTTGAGAGATTTTATCTCTCAACGTGTTTTTCAAACTACGGTTAGACTTACACTTTTTTTGACTGTTTCAATGATGTTTTCACAAAGTCGCGAAATTCAGATTAAAAATAGTCTGACTAATGAAAAAATCTCTTTCGTCTCAATTTCTATGGGTAGTGGTACTGGCTTCTATTCTGATTCTAATGGTAAATTTAGAATTTCTGAGTCAGAAAATCGTATTGCAACTTTACAACACGAAGATTATATACCTACCACTGTAAAGTTTGATACAATTAAGAATACAATTACTTTAGACCCAAAACCTATTGAACTTCAAGAGGTTAAGATGCCTATACAGTCCCGAAAAAGAAAATATATCAAAGTCAAACCAATAAAAATTTCAAAAAATCATCCACATGCTGCTTTTGGTACTTTTGGTTTTGAGGTTGCAGTCCTTATAAGATCTAACCAAAATGACAAAATACGATATATATCGAAGGTTAGTATTCCATTCGAGCTAGACGACTTATGGATGAAGATTAATAAACTAAGAGACCCTCCTTCAATCCTAATAAAAATTACGTTTTTTCAAAACAATCTAAACTACCCTGATGAGGAAAAACCAATATCGGAAAGTGAATATTTTCATGTTGATGCAAGAGATATTGTAAAAGGTAGATCCACGGTTAAATTAATAAATCCAATTAAAATCCCAAATGATGGGGTATACATGGTTGTTACATTTTTGGGAAAAACAAATAATGAAGGAGACTTAATTATTGAGTCACCAAGTAGAATCGAAGAATACAATCAGCGTAGAATCGTCTTTCAAAATTACATACCAATTCAACTACCACTAGCAGTTGGTTTAAACTTCGAAAAATCGTTAGCGAGAAACTTTTTTAATACTGTCGATAAAAAGTTCTACAAAGTGACCCCACCGCTTTCATTAGATAAATTGACGGACGTCGAAAAAACGCAGACGGATCTGCGTTTATTATCGCAACAGTGCCCAGATTACTACGTTCCAATCGAGCTTACTCTTTTCTCGTATGAATAAAATTTTAATTCCTTTATTTGTACTAGTCCTGCACCATACATATAGTCAATTGAGAATTATTACAGTACTAGATGCGAAGAACAATAGCCCAATTGCAAATGCAGTTATTTTTGATCATGAAAAGGAAATAGCTTCGAGCGATACATTGGGAAACGCTTCAATACCAATTAATTTTTTAAGCTCCACATTGAAAATACGTCATATTGCGTATCAAGAAGAAACTTTTGATTTTACAGGAGAATCTAACTTTTGTTTTCTAATGCCCCAAGCATCCGCTTTAGATGAAGTTGTAATTTATAAAAACCAAAATAAGAGAAAAATAAAATCGCTTTCGCCTATCGAATCAGTACGTAAATTCCTTCCAGAAAATTATGGGCTTTCTCCTCCTATACAGACTAACATGGTTTCAGCGGTTTATATACCAAACATGACTCCATCTAAACGGCAAATCATAAAGCGAATTTCCATTGGCACATCTGATTACAAAAAGCGACTAAAAAGTGGTAAAATAGTCAAAGCCAAAAATGTGCAATTCGCACCATTTTTATTAAATATTTTTAGCGTTGATACATCGAACGGAATTCCCAACAGAAAATTGTTAGCTAAAGATCTGATCCTACAAAAACAGAAAAATCAAACGTATGCAATAGTAAACTTCGATGAACACGAAAGTGTTATTTTACCTTCAGAAGGAATATTCATATCATTTTGGAATATGGATTCAATTGAGCTATCTAAATTCGGCTTTGATGATCCACCTGGAATCAGCCTGATTGCAGTGTCTGTCACTAATAGATTTTTGCCATATCAAAAATTGATTTTTGCAGATTTTGAGCCTATCTGGTCGCAAAATAACTATTTAATAAAAAGGCAAAATACTTACGATATACATGTCGATATTGAGGAGTATGAATAACTTCCCCACCTACCACCAACCCGATTCCAAAGACTGCGGCCCTACATGCTTGAAGATAATTGCCAAACATTTCGGCAAAACGCTTAGCTTGCCCAAACTGCGGCAATTGAGCGAAACGCATCGGGACGGCAGCAGTCTGTTAGCGCTCTCAAACGCAGCTGAGCAGTTGGGGTTTAGAACCTTAGGCGTAAAACTTAACACCAAAAAACTTGCCGAAGCACCACTGCCTTGCATTTTGCATTGGAACAACAACCATTTTGTAGTGCTTTACAAAATCACTGCAAAAGGAGGAATATTTAAAACTAAAACGCAGGGAGACGATAAAACTTACTACATTTCAGATCCTGCGGTTGGTTTGATTACCTACAACGAAACTGAATTTCTGAAATTTTGGATTGGTAATAATGCAACCTCCGAAACTGAGGAAGGCATAGCATTACTTTTGGAACCAACACCCAAATTCTATCAG
>NZ_NOXX01000162.1 GCF_002251775.1 Flavobacterium aurantiibacter | reverse complement strand
TTGGTGCTTTGCGTCAGCGGGTTTCGGAGCACAAAACTGTCAACCCAGCACTAAAGCCCAATTGGAAAACTGAAGTTGAATGTAAGCACGTCACCCCGCATGACGCCAAACGTGTGTGCTTGTTGCACAACTCAAACATAAGTGAATAAGTTGAAAAGTTAAAGCCTAACAAAACTAGCCTTGAAAATAAATTTGCACATGCAAGGACACAAGGCATATTCAGAAAAATTATTCACCAGCTTCCAACTTAGCAATCGAGTACCTGAACATAATATTTACCGTAGATTAAAGGCTCAGCTCGATTTAGAGTTTATACGTAAACAAACCCGCCACTATTATGGTACCGAAGGGCAATCCAGTATTGATCCAGTTGTATTTTTCAAACTTATATTGGTTGGTTATTTAGAAAACCTAAACAGTGATAGAAAAATCATAGACCATTGTGGCATGCGATTAGATATTCTTTATTTTTTAGGTTATGATATTGATGAAGAATTACCTTGGCACTCTACCATATCACGCACCAGACAGTTATATGGTGAAGAAGTGTTTCGTAGTTTATTCAAGAAAGTATTGCAGTTATGTGTAAGTAAAGGCATGGTAAGCGGAAAACGCCAAGCACTAGATAGTGCCTACATCAAAGCCAATGCAAGCATGGATAGCGTAGCCGAGAAAGCATTGACAGAAGATGTATTAAACGATGCTGAAACTTATGCAGACGAACTAAACCAAGCCGAACGTAATGATAAACACCAAGAAACCGTAAGTGAACAAAAGAAAAAGGAAGTAGAGCAGCACCACAAGTGGAAAGAAGTAGAATATAAAAACCAACACAAATTAAGTACCAACAAAGACGGAGAAGTAGACGAATACGGCAATCTGATACGCCCAAAATATTTGAGTAACCATACCCATTATTCCACCACTGATCCAGATGCACGCATAGCAGTAAAGCCAGGTAAGCCGCGACAATTTAACTATTCAGCACAAACAGTAGTAGATACTGCATCACATGTTGTTACCAATATAGTAGCCGATTACAGCGACAAACGAGATAGCCAAAGTTTATCATTAGCCATATCACAAGCAAAAACACAACTAGAACAAAATGGATTACAGATTGAAGAAGTATTAGCCGATGCGGGTTATTCGAGCGGAGAAGCCCTACGCTATTTAGAGCAAAACAATTTAACAGGCTATATCCCCAACTTTGGTCAGTACAAACCAACACGCGAAGGATTTGTGTTTAATGCAGAACAAAATCAATACGAATGTACAAGAGGCAACAAAGCCATTTTGCCTTATAAAAAAACAATAACCGATAGCAAGGGATACACTAAGAAAATATACCGTAGTGACAATAGTAAATGCAAGCAATGTCCATTACGAGGATCATGCATAGGCAAAGGTGATTTCAAGAAAATAGAAGATAGCATTGATAAACCCTATTATGACCGCATGCACCAACGGTTGCAAACACCAAAAGCTAAACGCATGAAAAAACTAAGGAGTTCAACCGTAGAACCAGTATTAGGCACACTAATCAATTTTATGGGCATGCGAAGGGTATGGACACGAGGAATAGCAGGAGCAGGAAAGTTTATGCTAGGCGCAGCAACAGCATACAACCTAAAGAAATGGCTTAACTTTAACCCTAAAAGAGTAAAAACAGGTGCAATGGTGAAATTAAGGGAAGAATTTGCCATGTTCAAAAACAACATAGCATGGCTTTTATATCTTCGATTAGAAGCGCTCAAGAATGTTAACCCATAAAAACTGAATAGAGAAAATAGCTACGCTCTAATCGAATGTATCATGTGTTTATTTTTTTAAAAAAAGAGTTGTGCAACAGCTACCCGTGTTATGCGTATTATCTTACTCCTCAGAAGTTAAACCTAATAAAAGGTCCTAAGTTAAAATTTAAAATCTTTGTCTGAAAGTTTTGTATCATATCTATCCCTATTCCAAACTGAACCTCGTCTTTGTAGTTGGCCCCCACTCTAACAATTTGAGATGCTTCAATAGGGTCTACAGAAAATATTATTTGTGAAGAAAGCCCCCATCTTTTACTAAATTTTGGTGTGTATCCAATGAGACCTAAAATACTTGGACCAACCTCTCCTTCAGCAAAACCAATTGTTGGATACATTTGAATAAAAAAGTCTTCCTTTTTATTTAAATATGAAAGACTTAATCCAATACTGGGAACAAATAACTCCCCATAAAAACCGCCTCCTGCTGATACTCCTATCCAAGGTTTGAATTGATAGGTAAATTGTCCCTCGATAGATACATTGTTTAGTGCTTTATCCTTGTAATTAACAGTAAAACGATTAAGATTAAAGAAATTCCATTTTGCAGTACTATCCAAATCTTTACCAAAATAGTTTATGTAATGAGCTTGTTTATTTCCTGCAAGAGCTTCAAGTACAATTTGGGCACGAATGCTTAAGCAAACCATTAAAAAAATGGTCATCAAAAAAAATGTTTTCATGTCAATTACGGATTCTTAATAAAAATTGTTGGTGTTTGAGGAAGCGATTGACAAGTAAGTATATAACCGTCTTTTAGGTCTTGTTCGGTTAGTACCTGATTACTCTTCATTATCACTCTGCCCTGAATACATTTCATTTTGCAAATGCCACAAAGTCCGTTTTGACAAGAGAAAGGTAATGGAACATTTTGCTCTATACCGCTTTGTAATATGGTTTTTCCATCTTGTGTTTCAAATTGATATGTTTTGCTAAGTACTTTTGCAGAAACCTGTGCTTTTTGCGATGCACTTTCTTGAGTTTGGGTTGTGATCAAAAATAGCTCTCGATGAATTTTATCCTTTGCTACACCTAATGAAGCCAAATCGTCCAACAGTTTATTGGTCATGATTTCTGGACCGCAGAGGTAAAAATCTAATTTGCTTTTACCATATTGTTTCAGCATTTCTTCCAAAAAAATTCTTGTAATATAACCTTTGATGGCTTTTTTAGGATTTTCCTCTTCACTCAAAAAGTGTTTGACTTCCAATTGAGTAGAAAATTCTGTTGTCCATTGCTCTAATTTCTCCTTGAAAATAATGCTGTTTAAATTTCTGTTAGCATATAGTAAAGTAATTTTGCTTTTGGGTTCAAACTTTAAAATCGCACCTATCATGCTATAAATGGGGGTAATACCACTTCCACCCGCTATCATTACATAGTGTTTTTGGTGGGCAGGTTCAGGATTGATGAAAAATTGTCCTGAAGGTGCTGTAACTTCCAAAGTATCGCCAACCCTCAAGCTATCAGCTAAATAATTCGTTACTTTTCCGTCTTTTATTTTTTTGATAGTCAAAGTCAATGAATTACCAGCATTGGGAACTGATGAAATGGAAAAAGTACGATATAGTATTTCTCCATGTCTATTGACTTTAATAGTGAGATGTTGCCCTGCCGAATAATCTCTGAAAACAGAAGGTACATTAACAAACTCAATGGTAAAGGCTTCATTTGCTTCTTTCCTGATGTCAGATACAGTAAGTAAATACAAACCATCGCTTGATTTTTTGATGTGTTTACGTTCAAAAATTTGTTCGTGGCGGCTTTCATAGTCCTTAAATTCAGTCCCCATCCATTTATCCCACCAAGTAAAATACAAAGCATAATTACCATTGAATAATTGGTGATGCATATTGTGATGGGTAGAGGCAGTTTTGAACTGCAGTATTGGAAGTTTTACCCAAATTTTAGGGTAGATTTCATAACCCAAATGTCCTAAAACATTATTTAGCATAGAGAAGATTTGCCAGGCAATTATAGTTCCAAAATGTAGAGGTAACAAAAACGGCAAAACAAAATGCATCATATTTTCTATAATTGCCTCTGAAGGATGGAAAGCAAAAGCTGTTAGTGGCGAAGGGTCAGTACTTTCGTGATGTACCTTATGAAAGAATTTATAAAAACGAGGTAAGTGCATAGCCCTATGGCTCCAGTAAAAAAACATATCGTCAATAAAAAGCACAAGAAAAAAACTAACCCCTAACCACACGTACCCATAGTCGGAAATATCGAAATAGAGTTTAGTATAGCCCTTACTTTCTGAATATAAAAGGAAAACATCCATGATAGCAAAAACTAAAAATGTACTTGCTGAAAAACCAAGATCGTGTTTAAAATGATTAACGTTAGCTCTCTCTGTTTCCTGAATTCTTATTTTTTTGAAGTACTTTTTTCCTACTATCCAAAAGATAATGAAAAATGGAAATGCGAATCCTGCATACCAAAGTAGATTTTCGCCATACATGGCGGTGACATTTTCAAAAAAGGTTGAAATATTCATGTTGATCCAATTTTAGAGTGTTAATTATTGATACTGCAAAATTGGAAAGTATTGAAATGAAAGCTTTTGATGTAGAACAAAAACTGATTTGATGTAGATCAAAAAATGATTAGAGCTTACCTGCCCTTATTCTACTGAGTGTTTCCTGAGTGATGTTTAGGTAAGAAGCTATGTTTCCAAGGCTAACACGGTTGGTAATACCTGAATTTAAGTTTATTAATTTTTGGTAACGTTTCTTAGCATCAAGGAATTGTAAATCGGCAATCCTGTCTTCAATTTGTGCTACATAATGCAACTCAACCAACTTAATAAACCAAAGTGCAAATGAATGATGCTTTTGGAGCAATACTTGTAATGCGGCATATTCAATGGAATACATTTCACTATCTTCTATCAGTTGGATGCTTTCGTGAGCCGGTTCTTGTTTAACAAAACTGGTAGTGTCCACTATAATCTGCGTGTCCAAGCTAAACCAAGTATTCATTTCTTTTCCTTGTTCATTAGTGTAAAAGTGTCTAGCTGCACCCTTTGTCATAAACCAAAGGTGTTTACAAGGTTTACCCGATTTGAGTAAAAAATAGTTTTTGGGATATTCTAAATGCTGAAAGTTCACCAAAACTTCTTCCAATACTTGTTCAGGTAATAAATAAATGGTTTGAATTATTTCTTCTAAAGATTCTTTCATTTCGGTTTTTATGATATTACGCATNGACCAAAGTTGAGAAAGAAAAATTACCTAACAATCAATCGGCTCAAAATACAGCCTAAAAAATGTCCATTAGGAAGCAACGTCTAAAAAATAGCCTAAAAAATGTCCATTACTCCAGAAAATACGATATAAATGTTTGATCTCGAGCGCGCAGAGAGTTGAGCAGATAGTTGAGTGTTATCTCTAAACATTAACCTTAAAATTTTTCAAAATGAAGAAAAAAATTAAAGATTTTACGGCAAAAGAAGCTATTGTAAAGTCAGAATTGCTTGCACACGTCTTGGGTGGTCTAGATGACAGCGGTCGTTGTAAAGAGTTAACATCAAAGTACAACGATACTGTATATGTTAAGCCTCCAGTTCTACCTAAGTCTACAAATATTCAATAACAGATCTAAAAACAAGGCAATCGTTGATTGCCTTGCTTGCTAAAATAATGTATATACAAACATTTGTTTTAAAAATTGCAAGTAGATGTAATCTAAACTGTTCATATTGCTATATGTATAACAAAGGAGATATCACCTACTTAACGCAACCAAAAATTATGTCATTAACTACATTGACAGCAACAGTCTCGAGAATTCAAAGTCATATATCAACAAACAACCTATCCGAAGTATTTATAGTCTTACATGGTGGCGAACCAATGCTTGCTGGAAAGAAATACATTCGCAATTTAATAAATTTGTTTCGCAATCAACTCGATGCTCGAATCAATTTCTCAATTCAAACTAACGGCACATTAATTGATAGTGAATGGGTTGCTTTATTTCAAGAACTTCATGTGAATTTAGGAATTAGCATTGATGGCCCAAAACAATACCATGATAATTATCGTAAATATCATAATGGAAAAGGTTCATATGATACTATAAGACGGCGATTACATAATCTTAATGCGGATTCTCAAGTTGGATATTTGTTTGTTGTTAACACTGCTATTTTGCCCGAAGAGCTTTACAAATTCATAAAAGATATGAAGATTCGTCATCTAAATATACTTTTACCTGATCATCACTATGCAGACTTGCCTTCTTCAAAAACCAGCAAGGAACTGGGAAATTGGCTCATTTCACTTTATGATTTGTGGCGAAATGATTTGAATAGACCATTCGTAGATTTTTTTGAAAATATTATAAAATCATTTTTCAATTTATCAGAAGGCACTCAAATTTTAGGCAGCTGTGAAAATAGTGTCGTTTGCATTGAAACCGATGGTGCGATTGAAGTTATTGATTCCTTAAGAACTTGTAAGTCTGGAATAACAAAAAACAATTTAAATGTTTCTAAGAACGAAATTGCCGAAATTTTTAAATTAGACCTATTCAAAATGTATTATTTAAGTCATTCTACCGTTGCCGACAAGTGCAAAAAATGTATCTATTTACAGACATGTGGAGGCGGTTTTTTACCTCATAGATATTCGCTGAAAAATGAATTTGATAATCCTTCAATATACTGCGAGTCATTATTTGGTTTGATTCGCCACATAGAAAATGATATTAAAATTGAAATCAAAATTGAATGAAATTATTTAAAGACATAGTCATTGACTTTGAAACGCATTTTAAAGATGACTCGATATTAATTAACGATGGTGTAGAACGAGCAGACTTAATGCTAAATAATGAAGACATTTCTTATTTAGAAGAATCATACTTACCGAAAAATAATTGGCGGAATTGTACAGATTTTGAACGATTTACCCTTTTGGACTCGTCCAAAGAATTGAAGAGCTTTCAAAAGATTTTGGTAGGTAAAATACCATTTGAAATAGCTAGTATGTTAAACAAAGCAGAATTTCGAAAGGAAACCTCCCGAGAAGGAGTAATGAATTGTTTAGCTAATAATCATCAATTGACATCAAATCTGGATTTGTTATTGAACAAATTTCTGCTTCGATTTTCGCCTACAAGAAATTTTCAACTTTACAAACTTCTTGTTTTATACCCTGACAGAAAAACAACTGCGATAGTAGATTACGGTAATGAAATGAAATTTATTGGATTACATTTCGACTCAACTACTGTCTTTGAAATTGAAACCGCAAAATTCTCTAAGGCTAGATTTTGTCTAAATCTAGGATTAGAAAGTCGAGAAATCTATTTCATCAACCTGTCACTTGATACCATTAAGAAAAAAATCTTGCTTAAAAATCCAGATGAGATTTTAAGCTTAAAGAATCTGACTCCGACATTTTTTAAATATTTTCTAAGTACACGACAAAAATTGTATTAAATTAATTTCCAGCT
>NZ_NOXX01000169.1 GCF_002251775.1 Flavobacterium aurantiibacter | reverse complement strand
AGTCGAAAAATGACTAACTTTAGTTTTTATCGGACAGTAGTGATTGAAAATATGTTTGCAGAGCAGTGTATTTATTTAAATAATTTAATCACTTTAATAAAGTATAATATTCATTATAAATAGTTGAATATGATATGCTAAAATAGCAAATAATTATTGTACCTAACATTTTTATTAATTAATTTAATATTTTAAAAATAAAATATCTACTATGAGATATCTCATTGCCTTTTTACTAGTGTTTTTTGGGTTCTTAGTGAACGCAAACGCACAAAGCTGGAAGCAACTCAACACCGAACCATACGCAGGTAAACAAGACGACATTTGCTTCATCAATGAAAATACCGGCTGGTATGTAAACGGATTTGGAAAGGTTTTTCACACCAATAACGGCGGCGAAACATGGACCAAACAATGGGAACAAAAAGGCAGCTTTTTTAGAACCGTGGCTTTTATCGACGATCAGTTGGGTTTTGTAGGAACTGTGGGTACCGAGTATTTTCCAAACGTAACCGACACCATTCCGCTTTATCGAACCCGCGACGGTGGTGCATCTTGGGAAGCCGTTTCGTATAAAGGACCGTATGTGAAAGGATTATGCGCCATCGATGTGGTTAAAGAACAATACATCAATCACGGAAACATCGACTACAAATACCATCTTTTTGCTGTGGGCCGTGTCGGAAGCCCAGCAAACCTGCTTATATCGCACGACGGTGGAGAAACTTGGCAATCGAAATCGCTGCAAAACGATTGCAAAATGCTGTTCGATATTAAAATGTCGAATAAAAACCTCGGTTTTGCCTGTGCTGCCAGCAGCGACGATGTTTCGCAGTCTAATGCCGTAATTCTGAAAACAACCGACGGGGGCAAATCTTGGAAAAAAGTGTACCAATCGGCACGACCGTTCGAAACTACTTGGAAAGTTTCATTTCCGACGCCGGAAGTGGGTTACGTAACGATACAATCGTACAATCCCGATCCAAACGTCAAGCAACAACGCCTTGCCAAAACAACCGACGGCGGCGAAACGTGGTCGGAAATCAATCTTGTTGAAGATGCTGCTGCACGCGAATTTGGAATTGGATTTATCGATGCCAATCACGGTTTTGTTGGAACCTTGAACAGCGGTTTCGAAACCAAAGACGGTGGAAAAACCTGGACGAAAATCGATCTAGGTCGCGCCTGTAAAAAAATTCGCATCTACCGCAACAGCGCCAACAAAGTGTACGGCTACGCCATTGGCGTGAATGTTTTTAAATGGATGGAAGAATAATTGGTCGTAAACCGAATTTTGCTGGCCGAATGCTCCTCTGCGAAAGCACATTAAACTGTGAACAACTGCCTAATAATTATTCTCAATTCTGCTAGTCAGTTTTTTATCTTTGCCGCTTCTAACTCAAATTAGCTTATGAAGCGAAACACACAACAACTCCAAGACCTATGCATTCAGGTTCGACGCGACATCCTGCGCATGGTACACGCGGTAAATTCTGGGCATCCCGGCGGATCGCTCGGCTGTACCGAATTTTTCGTAGCTCTGTACCAAAACATTATGGATCGCAAAGAAACATTCGATATGAATGGCGTAGGCGAAGACATTTTTTTCTTATCAAACGGACATATTTCGCCGGTGTTCTACAGCGTTTTGGCGCGTTCGGGCTATTTTCCAGTTTCCGAATTAGCCACGTTCCGACACATTAACTCTCGTTTGCAAGGACATCCAACTACACACGAAAAACTTCCCGGTGTACGAATTGCTTCCGGTTCGTTAGGGCAAGGTTTATCGGTAGCCATTGGTGCTGCACAAGCGAAGAAATTAAACGGCGACAACAAATTGGTGTACTCGCTTCACGGCGATGGCGAATTGCAGGAAGGTCAGAATTGGGAAGCAATCATGTATGCTTCGGCTAAACACGTTGACAACTTAATTGCTACGATCGATTTAAACGGAAAGCAAATCGACGGATCGACCGACGAAGTATTGGCTATGGGAAGCTTGCGCGCTAAGTTCGAAGCCTTCGATTGGACGTTAATCGAAATTAAAGAAGGAAACAACCTCGACGCAATTATTTCCGGCATGAACGAAGCCAAATCGCTTACCGGAAAAGGAAAACCAGTTTGTGTGTTATTGCATACCGAAATGGGTCACGGCGTTGATTACATGATGCACACGCACGCATGGCACGGAAAAGCACCAAACGATGCGCAATTAGAAGCCGCTTTAGCACAAAACACCACTACTCAAGAAACCGATTACTAGCATGAAAAAATATACAAACACGGGAAGTAAAGACACGCGCTCAGGATTTGGAGCCGGTTTAACGGAACTAGGACTTAAAAACCCGAATGTGGTTGCGCTTTGTGCCGACTTAATTGGTTCGTTAAAAATGGACGATTTTAAAAAGAATCATCCCGACCGCTTTTTTCAAGTAGGTATAGCTGAAGCGAATATGATTGGTATTGCGGCCGGTTTAACTATTGGTGGTAAAATTCCGTTTACGGGAACTTTTGCAAACTTTTCTACCGGACGCGTGTACGATCAAATTCGTCAGTCGGTAGCCTATTCAGATAAGAATGTGAAAATATGTGCCTCGCACGCCGGTTTAACGCTGGGCGAAGACGGCGCAACTCACCAGATTTTAGAAGATATTGGACTGATGAAAATGCTTCCGGGCATGACTGTCATCAATACCTGCGATTACAACCAAACGAAAGCGGCTACTTTGGCCATTGCCGACCACCACGGACCGGTTTATTTGCGTTTCGGGCGCCCAGTGGTTCCGAATTTTATGCCTGCTGATGAGGCTTTTGTAATTGGAAAGGCCGTGCATTTGCAAGAAGGAACCGACGTTACAATTGTAGCAACCGGACATTTGGTTTGGGAAGCGCTTTTAGCCGCCGAAGCCCTCGAAGCAGAAGGAATTTCGGCAGATGTGTTGAACATCCACACGATCAAGCCGTTAGACGAAGAAGCCATCTTGCAATCGGTTGCAAAAACAGGCTGCATAGTTACTGCCGAAGAGCACAACTTTTTAGGTGGTTTGGGCGAAAGCGTTTCGCGCGTTTTGGCATTGAATAACCCACGTCCGCAAGAATTTGTAGCGGTAAACGACAGCTTTGGCGAAAGCGGCACACCCGAACAATTGATGGAAAAGTACGGTTTAAACGCCGCATCGATTGTGGCAAAAGCCAAAAAAGTTATCGCAAGAAAATAAGTTTAAGTTGCATTTTTAGGGCAGCATTTCGCGCCTTGCTTTTCATCCCGATAGCTATCGGGAATAAAAAGTCGCACATCCTTACGTCGTTTTTGGGCTTCCGTTGGTCGCCACAAAAAAGCCAAAGGCTGTTGCGGCTTTTTCTTTGCGCGCTTTCCGTTGCAGTCGCGGCTGCGGGCAATCGTTACCGAAAAACAATGCTAACAAACTATGTGTGTATCGACGACTTTCGCAGAGTGGATAGTTTCTTCTTTACATATATTAAGCGCACTATTTTGTGTTAACGACAGCAGCGAAAATCCAGCTGCGAGCGGCAGTTGCCGAGCAGTAACCCTACAGCTATCGAGGGCAGCGAATGGCGTGGCCTGTGCGCGCAACGAAACGTTGATTACAGCTAATTTTAGGCGCAGGAAACACCCAAAAAAAAATTGCCCTCGCAACTCATTCGTTTAAAAGCCGATGTAGCTAAAACCGAGACCAGGAGCTTGTATCAAAAAAAAGCTGCTTCCGAAGAAACAGCTTTTGGGATTTAGATTTTATAACGCTTTCGATCGTTTTCGTTCAGGTAAATTTTACGCAAGCGAATCGATTTCGGAGTTACCTCCACATACTCGTCTTTTTGAATGTATTCGAGAGCTTCTTCTAATGAGAACTTAATTGCAGGTGTGATACGCGTCTTATCATCGGCACCAGCAGAGCGGAAGTTGGTAAGCTGTTTTGTTTTGGTGATGTTCACTACCATATCATCGCCGCGAGAATTCTCGCCAATCACCTGACCTTCATACACATCTTCGTTTGGATCTACAAAGAATTTTCCACGATCCTGAAGTTTATTAATTGAATACGGAATTGCTTTACCGTTTTCCATAGAAATCAACGAACCGTTGATACGTCCAGCAATTTCTCCGCGGTAAGGTTCGTAGCTTACAAAACGGTGCGCCATAATTGCTTCTCCGGCAGTTGCCGTAAGTAATTGGTTACGCAAACCGATGATTCCGCGCGATGGAATGTTGAATTTGATGATCATTCGATCGCCACGACCTTCCATACTTAGCATTTCACCTTTACGGATGGTTACAAATTCGACCGCGCGACCCGATACGTGCTCCGGTAAGTCGATCGTTAACTCTTCGATTGGCTCACATTTCACACCATCAATTTCTTTTATAATAACTTGAGGCTGACCAATTTGCAACTCATATCCTTCACGACGCATGGTTTCAATCAAAACCGAAAGGTGCAATACACCACGTCCGAAAACCATAAATTTATCTGCCGAGTCGGTTTCATTCACACGAAGTGCCAAGTTTTTCTCTAACTCTTTGCTTAAACGCTCCTTGATGTGTCGTGATGTCACGAACTTTCCTTCTTTTCCGAAGAACGGCGAGTCGTTAATGGTAAATAACATACTCATTGTTGGCTCATCGATAGCAATCGTTTCAAGCGCTTCCGGATTCTCAAAATCGGCAATTGTGTCGCCAATCTCAAATCCTTCGATACCTACAACGGCACAAATATCACCTGCATTAACTTCGCTAACTTTTTTACGACCAAGACCTTCGAACGTGTGAAGTTCTTTGATACGCGATTTCAACACACTACCGTCGCGCTTTACCAACGAAATTGGCATTCCTTCTTTTAAAACGCCACGCTCTAAACGTCCGATAGCAATACGACCGGTAAACGAAGAGAAATCCAGTGAAGTGATGAGCATTTGCGGTGTTCCTTCGCTTACTTTTGGCGCTGGAACGTGCTCTATAACCATATCTAGTAAAGGCTCGATGTTTTGAGTTTGATTTTGCCAATCGGTCGACATCCAATTGTTTTTCGCCGAACCGTAAACAGTTGGGAAATCGAGCTGTTCTTCGGTAGCACCGAGTTCGAACATTAGGTCGAATACTTTTTCGTGTACTTCTTCTGGTGTACAATTTTCTTTGTCGACTTTATTGATAACCACACAAGGTTTCAAACCTAGATCGATTGCTTTTTGAAGTACGAAACGCGTTTGTGGCATCGGACCTTCGAAAGCATCGACGAGTAAACAAACGCCGTCGGCCATATTCAAGACACGCTCTACTTCTCCACCGAAATCGGCGTGACCTGGCGTATCGATGATGTTAATTTTAGTTCCTTTATAATTTACCGAAACGTTTTTAGAGGTAATGGTAATTCCGCGCTCGCGTTCCAAGTCGTTGTTATCGAGGATTAAATCTCCAGTATTCTCGTTTTCACGGAACAGTTGACAATGGAACATAATTTTGTCGACTAGGGTTGTTTTACCGTGGTCAACGTGTGCAATAATTGCAATGTTTCTAATAGCGCTCATGTGGTCTGATTTTGACGGCGCAAAGGTACACTTTATTTAGCGATAAATATAATTGTCTAAAACTTAGTTTGAAAAGTGAATTTCGTAACGAATTCTTTAAAGAATGTTTTAAATTAATGAGAATTATTCTACAAGAATGTAGGTTAATTCGATATATTTGAGTAATGAAAAGCAATGCTAATAAAATTACTGTAGTATTTGTTTTGGTTGCAGCCTTTGTAGCGATAGTTTCTGTGGTTACTATGGATGCTGCTTTTTCCTCGGATACTTTTGACCATCTGTACCTTCATATTGCTCGAGATTTAGTTTTCATAATACTAACCGCTTTCGTTTTACGGTATTTTATTATCAAAAACGATCAGCGAAACCGAGATACATTACGCAGTCTTGAAGAGCGCACCAAAGCGATAAAGCAAGCAAATGAGCGCTACGATATTGTAGCAAAAGCAACTTCGGATACCATTTGGGACTGGAATATACCGACCGATCACTTCGAGTGGAACAAGGGAATTTTCGAAATATTTGGCTATGGAGCCGATGATATTGAAAACAACTCGTCGTGGTGGTTCAGTAAAATTCATCCGCAAGATTCGATGCGTATTTCTGTGAATTTATATGCTTTTCTAGCACAAAAGAGTCAGAATTGGCAAGCAGAATATCGTTTTCTGCGCAAAGATGGTAGTTACAGGTACGTGCTCGACCGAGGTTTTTTGGTTTTTGGTCCGGATGCACGCCCAGTGCGTATGATCGGTGCCATGCAAGACGTGACTCGATTAAAGAAAGAAGAACGCCGACTGAAATTACTGGAAACCGTAATTACCAATACTTTAGATTCGATTTTAATTACCGATGCCGATAATTCGAAATTTCCGATTCCACAGATTGTTTTCGTCAACAAGGCCTTTGCAAACATGACCGGTTTCGACGAATTGGAGTTGCTGCAAATGAGTCCGTATCAATTGTACGACTTGGAAGAGAACCGAACCTTACTCGACGAGTTGGTTTTAGCCATCGCACAAAAGAAAACTGCTGAAATGGAGCTTAAAAGTGCGCGTAAGGATGGTGCACGATTTTGGGTTCGGTTTTCTTTCGTACCTGTCTTTGATAATGAAGGAGAGCACACACATTGGATTTCCATTCAGCGTGACGTAAGCAAGCAAAAAGAACAGGAAAAAGAACGCGAGCAGCTTATTAGAGAACTTTCGCAAAACAACAAAGATTTACGACAGTTCTCGTATATCACTTCGCACAACTTAAGAGCACCCATCTCGAATTTAATCGGCTTGCTTCAACTTCTTGAGGAAGAGCAAATTGATAATGAAACGGTAAAATTGATCGTTGAAGGCTTTTCAAAATCAACGCATTTATTGCAAGAAACCGTTAATGATTTAGGGAAAGTGGTAATAATTCGCGACAATCCGTCGATTGAAAAACAACTTATCGATCCACTCGAGTCATTAAATCGGGTTAAAATGCAAATTGACAACCTGATCAATATCTCAGAAGTGAATATGGAGCTTAACTTCGAACCGGAAGTCGAGCTGTATGTAAATCGTGCGTATTTTGAGAGCATCTTACTCAACTTGTTAACCAATGCAGTGAAATATCGAAACAAGAAACGTCCGTTGAAAATTGTAGTTTCACTACGTCGGGAAGAGCAGTTCGATCGTCTGAGTTTTGCCGATAACGGTTTGGGAATCGATTTAGAAAAACACGGTTCTAAAGTCTTTGGTCTGTATCAGCGTTTCCATAATTTACCCGACAGTAAAGGACTCGGCTTGTATTTGGTGAAATCGCAGGTAGAAAGCATGGGTGGACGCATTGAAATTGCCTCATCCGTGGGCTGCGGCACTACTTTTATGATTGATTTTCAAAGAAAACTGTGATGGAAAAGTACGTTACTGTTATTGATGACGATCCTATTGCGCTTATGGTAGCAGGCTTGGTTCTTAAGAAAATTCCGAATATTAAGGTCCAAACTTTCACAGATGGAATTGAAGCCTTGCAAGTCTTGAGATCGTCATTGACATCCGACAAGAAAAATCAATTTGTTTTTCTTGATTTGAATATGCCATTGTATGACGGCTGGGAAATAGTTCAGCAAATGGGTGCAGATGACAGCTTGCAATCGGTAAAGATTGTTTTGTTGAGTTCGAGTGTCGACCCCGAAGACCAGCAACGAGCAAAACTCTATTCTCAGGTCATTGCATTTCTAGAAAAACCTCTTTCTAAAGATGCTGTCGAAAAATTAATGCAATAAAAAAGCCGCTACAAGAGCGGCTTTCACTATATATTGAGTAAGTCGTTACGCTAATTTAGCTACGTGCTTAGTTAATTTACTTTTTAAGTTCGAAGCTTTGTTATCGTGAATAACATTTTTCTTCGCTAACTTGTCGATCATCGAAATCACAGCAGACAATTTCGCTGCAGCTTCCGACTTCACAGTGGTTAGGCGTAAAGCTTTGATTGCGTTACGAGTTGTTTTGTGTTGATATCTGTTAAGCACGCGTTTTTTCTCGTTGCTTCTGATTCTCTTTAAGGCCGATTTATGATTTGCCATCGCTATACTTGTTCTTTAATTCTTAATTTGTAGTCCGTAGGGGAATCGAACCCCTGTTACCAGGATGAAAACCTGGCGTCCTAACCCCTAGACGAACGGACCAATTGTTTTTTCAAAATTTGGTAGCCCGTGGGGGAATCGAACCCCCCTTACCAGGATGAAAACCTGGCGTCCTAACCGATAGACGAACGGGCCATTTCGCTGAATGCGGTTGCAAAAATACAACTAATTTTTATTCGCGCAATAGTGAGCTATATTTTTTTCGCAGAACTGTTGGTTAAATTTCAAAAAACACACCGATGTTCGTTAACATCTTGATTACGTATCGATTGTAAAGACTTGAAAACCTGAGAAATCACTATTCCACAACAAAAAAACGACTTAACTTGCTTTCAAAGCCTAAATAAAACACTTAAAAAACCAACCTTAAGGCAACGAACACGTATTTAAAAACGCCTTTTAGTATGCTTTTGCAAACAAAACACGTCCGATCGATGGTTTTCCGCTATACATACAGGTTCCTGCTTCTAGAGTACGATCGAGCGGAATACAACGAATAGTTGCTTTTGTTTCGTCTTTAATACGCTCTTCAGTTTCGGCAGTTCCATCCCAATGTGCCGCAAAAAAACCACCTTTGGTTTCTAACAATTCTTTAAATTCACTGTAAGAATCAACAGCCGTTATGTGCTCGTTTCGGAACGACTCTGCTTTTTGAAAAAGTGTTTGTTGAATTTGTTCTAATAAATCAACCACTAAAGTAGCGATGCCATCCACGGCAGCAACTTCCTTAGTCAAAGTATCTCGTCGTGCTAATTCCACAGTTCCGTTCTCAAGATCCTTAGGTCCGATCGCAATACGCAACGGAACTCCTTTGAGCTCGTACTCGTTGAATTTAAATCCGGGTTTGTGCGTAGTTCGGTTGTCGAATTTCACGCGTATCCCGAATCTCTTTAATTGATCTGAAATTTCATTTGCTTTCGCAGAAACGGCAGCATATTCTTCATCAGACTTATAAATAGGAACGATGACCACCTGGATTGGCGCCAAATTTGGTGGTAGCACCAAGCCGTTATCGTCGGAATGCGTCATCACTAAAGCACCCATTAAACGCGTACTCACACCCCAAGATGTTCCCCAAACGTAATCTAACTTTCCGTCTTGTCCTGCAAACTTCACATCGAAAGCTTTAGCAAAATTCTGACCCAAAAAGTGCGATGTCCCTGCTTGTAAAGCTTTGCCGTCTTGCATCAGTGCTTCAATACAATAAGTTTCTTCGGCACCAGCAAATCGTTCACTCGGCGATTTTAGTCCTTTTATAACGGGAATCGCCATAAAGCGTTCCGCAAAATCGGCGTACACATGCATCATTTTTTCTGATTCTTCAATTGCTTCCTCTCGTGTAGCATGTGCGGTATGTCCTTCCTGCCAGAGAAACTCGGCAGTTCTAAGAAAAAGTCGCGTACGCATTTCCCAACGAACCACATTTGCCCATTGATTAATAAGGAGTGGCAAATCGCGGTACGACTGAATCCAGTTTTTATAGGTCGACCAAATAATTGCCTCGCTGGTTGGACGAACGATGAGTTCTTCTTCAAGCTTAGCATTGGGATCAACGATAAGTTTTCCTTTTTGATCGGGATCGTTTTTCAAACGGTAATGCGTTACGATGGCACACTCTTTTGCAAAACCTTCGGCATTGGTTTCCTCGGCCTCAAACATACTTTTAGGCACAAACAGCGGGAAATAGGCATTAGAGTGCCCCGTTTCTTTAAACAAACGATCGAGCTCCTGCTGCATTTTTTCCCAAATAGCGTAGCCATACGGCTTGATAACCATACATCCGCGAACTCCCGAATTTTCTGCTAAATCGGCTTTTACGACTAGCTCATTATACCATTTTGAATAATCTTGCGTTCTGCTTGTAAGGTTCTTGCTCATAGCCTGTAATTTGGCATAAAAATTGTTTGATTTTCTTTAACTAAAAGGTCGGGCAAAACTAAGTAAATTTGTATAGTCAGACAATAAATCCATTGGATATGAAAACGAATAAAATATTTCGGTCGTCTCTTACCTTTTGCATCATGTCGCTCATCAGTCTAGTAACTCTAAACAGTTGCGGTAGTTATCAGAGCACTTCCTATTACGAGAAAGAGTACGCGAACAATTCAAATACGACAACTAGTTCGACAACTGGAAGTCCGTATAAAAGCTATTTCGGTGCACGCCGGGAAGAGATAGAAACGACTATCGCCCAGATGAATCAAGATTCAACACAAGTGCAGGAGCGTCCGTCGGGAAATGCCGGCTGGGGTGAAAACTCGGGCACTACGGTTGTCAACATTTACGATAACGGCTGGGATAACTGGGGCTGGGGTCTTGGTTGGAACGCCGGCTGGGGCTGGGGACCGGGCTGGAACAGCTGGGCTTGGGGACCTGGTTGGGGCTGGGGACTTGGCTGGGGTTGGAACTCTTGGTACGGACCTGGTTGGGGCTGGGGTCTTGGCTATGGCTGGGGTTGGAACTCTTGGTATGGTCCAGGCTGGGGCGGCGGCTGGGGCTGGAACAATTGGGGTAACTACGCTGTAGGTTACGGACGACGTGGCTCTTATTATGCAAATGGTATCGGCGGCAGAAATAGCTATGGAAATCGCGGCAGATACGAATCTTCTTACCGCGGAAATGGAAGAAATTCTCTCTACTCAAATAGAGGAACGACCAGAAATAGCTTTAGCAATCGAAACAGCGGACGAAATTCTGACTACAACTACTCAGGCCGAAACAGTAGCACGCGAAATAACGCCAGCTACAATACGGGCGGTCGAAATAATTCATACACACCATCGCGTTCATCAAGCTCGAGCACCAGAAATAGTAGCTCTACCCGAAGCTATTCGCCTAGCAGAAGCTATTCTCCAGCAGGTGGCGGCGGCGGACGCATGGGCGGCGGTGGCGGTGGAAGTCGCGGCGGTGGCGGAGGTCGAAGATAAGACCCGGTAAAAGAATTTTTCAATAAAAACGCTTAAATCATCAATCATGAAAAAAATTCTGCTTTGCGCGAGTGGACTTCTATTAACGTGCTCCATTCAAGCACAATCAGTTACTGATGCTTTACTCTACGGCTTAGACAATACCAATGGAACTGCACGCTTTCGTGCCATGGGAGGAGCCTTTGGCGCGCTGGGTGCCGATATGTCGGCTCTGTCGTTGAATCCCGCAGGTTCAGCATTGTTTACGTACAATCAAGGTGCAGCAACATTGAGTAGCGTGAACTCTTCCGCGAAAAGTGTGTATTTCGGAACCAATGCTAAAAACTCCGACAGCACCATAGATTTAAACCAAGCAGGAGCTGTTTGGGTATTTACGGATAAGAGTGGAAAAAGCGACTGGAAATCGTTTTCTCTGGCCATCAATTACGAAAACCAAAACAATTTTTTAAACGCACAAACCGCCGTTGGTACGAATCCAACAACGTCTATCGATAGCTATTTCTTAGACTTTGCCCAAGGTATTCCGTTCGGAATTATTGCCAACAACAACTTCTTAGATCTGACGTATCAAGAACAACAGGCTAGGTTAGGCTTGGATGGACTAATCATCGAACCAAACACAACAAACACTTACGTAAGCACACTTAGCGGTCAAAGTAATTATTTTCAAAGAAATACAGTTCTTTCAAACGGTTTAAACGGAAAATTGTCTTTCAATATAGCAACCTCATACAAAGACCGTCTTTATTTTGGTTTAAATTTAAATACACATTTTACCGATTACACACGCAGGACGTCTTTCTACGAAGATTACCGCAACTCACCTGGCCACGACAACAGTGATGGAGTTCAAAACGTGAACTTTATCAATGAGTTGTATACTTACGGCAACGGATTTTCTTTTCAAGTAGGAGCCATCGGAAAGGTGACGGAAAACTTCAGACTAGGTGCTAGCTATCAATCTCCAACTTGGTTGCGTCTAACCGACGAAAACCGTCAGACGTTGCGAGTAACCACAGACGAACAAGGCGGATTTTTTGCTGATCCAAACGTTACTATCATTTATCCCGTGTATCGACTACGAACACCTTCACGACTCGGATTGAGTGCTGCATATGTTTTTGGAAAACACGGTTCGCTTAGCTTTGATTACGGCAGAAAAGATTATGGAAATTCAACTTTTACAACCTCTTCCCTATTTTTCGACCAGCAAAACCAGAATATCGAGCAGCTTTTGACTGCTGCTAATGAATATCGAGCTGGTGGTGAATTTAACATAAAACAATGGTCGATTCGCGCAGGTTACAGATTGGAAGAAAGTCCGTACAAAGACAGCCGAACTCTTGGCGACGTAACTATGTATTCGGGCGGTTTGGGTTACAACTTCAGACATTTTCGTATCGATGTAGCCTACACGCTTATGCGCCGAGAAGCAGCTACAGGATTTTTCGAACAAGGACTCACCAGCCCAGCACAATACCGTTTAAAAAACAACAATGTGTCGGTCAGCTGCGTATTTGCACTGTAAAAACACAAACTACAAAATTCTTTAAGCCGCACTTCTGTGTGGCTTTTTTTATGTCCTATACTTTGCAACAGAGTTCGCTCCCGTTAAAGTAACAGCTACTATGAAAAATGCAGCAACAAATTCATATTCATGGCTTTACCTTTTTTAATTTGTAATATTGCAATATTACCNCTGTAAAAACACAAACTACAAAATTCTTTAAGCCGCACTTCTGTGTGGCTTTTTTTATGTCCTATACTTTGCAACAGAGTTCGCTCCCGTTAAAGTAACAGCTACTATGAAAAATGCAGCAACAAATTCATATTCATGGCTTTACCTTTTTTAATTTGTAATATTGCAATATTACCTCTTATAAAATACTGATAAACAATATTATAAGAAAAAAAAAAAAAATGACACCCAATAATTTCTACATTCCCCTATCTATTTCTCCCTCAAATACGTTATTTTACAGAAAAACCCTAACAGACTGGTCTGCGAAGGAACAACGATTAGCTCTAAGACCCCTTACCTTCTTCACAACCTCCGTTCCTATGGCAGACCAACTACAAATTACCAAAAGAGACTGCCACAAATTCGGGCATTTGAATGGCAGATTCTAACAAATGAAGTACTTTTGCAGTCCAATTTCGAAACCTTGAGAACAAAAAGTTTAAAGAAGAATAAAATCAACGTGATTACGCTGGGGTGCTCTAAAAATGTGTACGATAGCGAAGTTTTGATGACGCAATTGAAAGCGTCGGGTAAAGACGTTGAACACGAAGCACCACGAGATCGAGAGGGAAATATTATCGTAATTAATACCTGCGGTTTTATTGATAATGCGAAGGCAGAATCAGTTAACACCATATTGGAGTACGCCGAAAAGAAAGATCGTGGCGAAGTAGATAAAGTATTTGTAACAGGTTGTTTGTCGGAACGCTACCGACCCGATTTGGAAAAAGAAATACCTAACATCGATGCGTTTTTTGGCACAACCGACTTGCCGTTGTTGCTAAAAGCTTTGGGCGCCGATTATAAGCACGAGCTTTTGGGCGAGCGACTTACCACGACACCTAAAAATTACGCATATTTGAAAATTGCCGAAGGCTGCGATCGTCCTTGCAGCTTTTGTGCCATTCCGCTGATGCGCGGAAAACACAAATCGCAACCTATTGAAAAACTTGTTGCCGAAACAAAATCGCTCGCTAAAAACGGCGTTAAAGAACTCATTTTAATCGCTCAAGATTTAACGTACTACGGTTTAGATTTATACGGAAAACGCACCTTAGCCGAGCTTTTACAGGCATTGGTCGAAGTAGAAGGCATTGAATGGATTCGACTACACTACGCCTTCCCTACCGGTTTTCCGATGGAAGTTCTCGATTTGATGAAAGTCGAACCAAAAATTTGTAATTATATCGATATTCCGTTACAACACATTTCTGATCCGATTTTAAAATCGATGCGTCGCGGCACTACCGAAGCTAAAACCACGGCTTTGTTGAAAAAATTTCGCGCGCGGGTTCCTGAAATGGCCATACGAACCACACTCATTGTAGGTTATCCGGGCGAAACGGAAGCCGATTTTGAATGCTTGAAGAACTTTGTACGCAACATGCGTTTCGACCGTTTAGGCTGTTTCACCTACTCGCACGAAGAAGACACTCATGCATTCAAATACGAAGACGACGTTCCAGACGAAGTTAAAAAAGCACGTGCCGCAGAAATCATGGACATTCAATCGGAGATTTCCTGGGAATTGAATCAGCAAAAAGTTGGTAAAACGTTTCGTTGCGTGATTGATCGTAAGGAAG
Source organism: Flavobacterium aurantiibacter (assembly GCF_002251775.1). Taxonomy (GTDB): domain Bacteria; phylum Bacteroidota; class Bacteroidia; order Flavobacteriales; family Flavobacteriaceae; genus Flavobacterium; species Flavobacterium aurantiibacter. The sequence goes on along the minus strand of NZ_NOXX01000169.1, from coordinate 666 downwards.
GCGGCTATTTTGTAGGACGCACGGAATTCGATAGTCCGGATGTGGATAATGAAGTTCTAATCGACGCCAGCGCACATTATCTGAAAATCGGCGAATTTGCCGATATTGAAATAATCGATGCTGCCGATTTCGATTTATACGGCGTTCCAGTAAGTAAGAATTAACTCTCGATTCAGAATTTTTCGATAAGTTTCAGGTAATTGTCCTGCTTCAAAACAAAGACACGTCAGCAAAAACGCTTACTTTTAGTACGTTGTTTTACCAACTAATTTTGTTTTGATGCGACTCTTTATAAAAACAATTCTCACACTTTGCTTATTTAGCTTGGACGGATTTGGTCAAAGTGAATTAAAAGCGACCGACTTCGACGAACGCTTCTACGATTACTTAATCAATCAAACCACGTCAATCCATTCGAATTCTTCGAAACTAAAGAACATCGACTTGAATAGCGATGGGATTCTTCAAAGATCAGAAGTTGAACAAATAAACAACATACAGCTAAAAAATCTCAATGAAAATCCAATTTCATTGCGTGGAATCGAAAACTTCAGCAATCTAGAAACACTTATTTTAACCAACGTTAATGCAGAGACGCTCGACTTACGAGCTTTAACGAAAATACCTAAGTACACGACAAAAATTGTATTAAATTAATTTCCAGCT
>NZ_NOXX01000168.1 GCF_002251775.1 Flavobacterium aurantiibacter | reverse complement strand
TTTATTGATTTTTAATCAATTATGTTTTTTGTCGTGTACTAAAAACTTTTTCATAATTTTTATTCTTAGTTATGGAAATAAACGTTGTCAACGAAAAGCGTTCCGGATCCCGCTGGCGTTCCCGAGAAAATTAATTGTGCAATATGCGCACGATTGATTAAGCCTGTGAATTGTGATAGCGGAATGTCGTAACTATTCCAACCGGCTTGTGTTGGTGTGAAAGTTAATTCATGCTCCACGTCGTCGCCACCTTGGAATGCGCCGTTAGCTCCAAAATCAACTAGTTTTATCCGCACGGTGGTCATGTTTGGTGTCCAGACATCCACGTGAAAGTGCGTCATTGAAGTAGCATTAATCTGCGACGCAATAGTTTCTACACCTACAAAGTTTAAATTCGTATATCGTTTTACTGCATTTCCAGCGACAGTTACATCGGTTAGAATTCCTTGCGACCAAGGTGTTTGCCAAGTATCTACAGGTACATTGTTATAAACTCCGCTGAACATGGATATTACGTTTGCTTGCGGTAGCGTTGGGTTTGGAGCAGCTACTAAAGGAACATTTGATGGTCCACCTTGATTGTAGAAATAAACGTTATCAATATAAACCGTTGTATTTCCAGCAGGCTGACCCACATAAATAAGTTGAGCTATATGTGCTCTAGATGTAAGTCCCGTAAACGAACTTAGTGGAATATCTAAACTCACCCACTGATTGCGAGCAGGGTTGTCGATTACAATTTCGTGTTCCACATCATCGCCGCCACCAAAAGCTGCATTTGCACCAAAATCGACTAGTTTAACACGAAACTGTGTAAAGTCGGATGACCAAATATCCGTGTGAAAATGCGTCATACCCGTTGCATTGATTTGGTTGTTAACGGTTTCTATACCTACAAAGTTTAGGTTGTCGTATTTTTTGGTATCATTTCCTTCGATTTGTACATCGGAAACGGTTCCAACCGACCAAGAGGTTTGCCACGTATCAACCGGAACGTTTGTGTATGCGTTGCTAAACATGGAAATCACGTTTTGTGCCGGACGTGTTGGTGTAGGTGCTGCAACGGTAGGTTCTACCGGAACCACAACACCTTCTTTGTGGAAATACACGTTGTCAACGAAAACAATTCCTTGTCCTACCGGAGTTCCCGATAAAATTATCTGTGCGATGTGTTCTCTACCCGTAAGCCCAACGAAATCGGCCATTGGAATTTCTAAACTAACCCAACCCGACTGGTTTGGGGTAAAAGTAAGCTCATGTTCTGTGTCGTTTCCTCCACCAAAAGCAGCATCGGCACCAAAGTCTACGAGTTTAACGCGAAATGTCGTCATGTTTGGTGTCCAAATATCCATGTGGAAGAAGAGCATTTCCGATGCGTCGATCTGATTTGCTACGGTTTCGATGCCAACGAAATTTAAACTTTCGTACTTTTTAATGTCGTTTCCTTCCACAGCAAAGTTTGATACAACACCAGCCGACCAAGACGTTTGCCAAGTGTCGACAGGTACATTGTTATACGTGTTGCTGAAAAGTGAAATGACATTTTCTGCCAAACGTGTTGGTGTTGGCGCAGCAACAGTTGGTTCTTGTGGTGTTGACGAAACTACATTGTGAAAATAAATATTGTCGATAAATACAATTCCTTCGCCAGCTGGCAAACCAGAAATAATTAGTTGTGCGATATTGTTGCGGTTTTGCAATCCTGTGAAGTTAGCAAGATCAATGTTTAAGCTGTTCCAGCCGTTTAAGGTTGGATTAAAGATAAGTTCGTGCTCGGTATCGTCGCCGCCGCCAAAAATGGCATTTGGGGCGAAGTCGACTAATTTCACACGGAACGTAGTCATGTTTGGCGTCCAAATATCCATGTGTAAATACAACATATTATTAATGTTGATTTGGTTTGCAATGGTTTCTATACCCGCAAATGAAAGGTCGGAATATCTTTTGGTACTGTTGCCGGCAATTTGCGTTTCAGTATGTATACCTACCGACCACTCTGTTTGCCACGTATCTACGGGCACGTTTGTATAGGCGTTACTGAACAGAGAAATTACGTTAGCAGCAGGAAGCTCGGGAGTTGGAGCAGCCTCTGTTGGGATTCCGTTTAGCGGCGCATTCGAATTAACGGGAAAATTAACAGCTTGCGCAGAAAAGCCACAAGAAATTAACAATCCAGTAAAATAAAGGGTAATTTTTTTCATAGAATGTTGTTTTGATGTTTGAAACAAATGTAGAATACAAAAGGAGTTTTACGATGTAAGGCATTCCTATATAAAAACTATACAGGTTTTTTGCAGGCGAAAACGTTTGCGAACGCCTTATTACTGCTGATTTTCGGCGATTTGGCAACGAGCAACGGTTGCGTTTGATTTTTGCTGTTGTAAAGGAAATGTTGAGGTAAAAATTAGCTGTAAGAATGAATTTTAAAAGAAAGAATGGTTACAAAAATTACAAGTTTACAGCACTTGGATGTTTTTGACGATGAAAGCAGAACCGATTGGTGTGCACGATTTTGGGTTTAGGTGGCCACTCCGTTAGCGATTGAAGCGGCAGCACTGATTGCTGGCGGCGTTGGCGGAAGTGGCTGAAAACGGCGACACCGAGAGCCCGTTGAAAGCCCCTGACGCCCGCTGCCGGTAATTGGTGCTATAGCGGAAAGCGCGGCGGCGCGTAACAGAACGTTGGTTGGGAAGAAGTTTGCTGCGCCGCAACGGCCAAAAAATTCGAACACGCGAATTAACGCTTAGGTAAACGGCTTTCGGTTAAATTTTCGTTCTTTTGTGCCGACACAATTTGAGAATAATGCAAAAATTTGACGCCATTAGACCTTATTACGACACGGAGATCAATGCCGCTATTTGCGAGGTATTGCATCATCCGATGATGAAGGCTTTGATGAATTTTACGTTTCCAGATGTTGCCGACGAGGTGTGGAAAGAGCAGTTGAAGAAAACGCATAGTATTCGCGATTTTCAGTGCAATTTTATTTACCACTCGGTACAACAGGTGTTGCGAAACAGCGCTGAAGGATTGAGTACCTCGGGATTTGAAAAGCTCGAACCCAATACGGCGTATTTGTTTATATCGAATCACCGCGACATTATTTTAGACACTTCGCTGCTAAATACTGCCTTGTTTGAACATGGTTTAGTGATGACGGCTTCGGCAATTGGGGATAATTTAGTGAAGAAGTCGTTTTTGAAATCGCTTTCGCGGATGAACCGAAACTTTTTGGTACAACGCGGTTTGCCGCCACGCGAATTGTTGCAAAGCTCGAAATTAATGTCGGAGTACATTGCACGTTTGCTACGCAGAGAAAATCGTTCGGTATGGATTGCTCAACGCGAAGGACGCACCAAAGACGGCAACGACGCTACTCATCCGGGCGTTTTAAAAATGCTAGCGATGGGCGCGGGCGACGATCATCAGCTGCACTATTTCAAGAAAGCACGAATTGTACCTGTGGCTATTTCGTACGAGTACGACCCGACCGACGCATTGAAAATGCCGCAATTACTGGCCGAAGCCAACAACGAAAAGTATATAAAAGAAAAGAACGAAGATTTTATGACCTTGCTTAGTGGTATTATGGGTCAGAAAAAACGCATTCACATACATATCGGAAAAACGTTGGATACAGAAATCGACGATATTCTGGCCGAAACCGATAATACCAACAAGCAAATTCAGGCATTGGCGCAAAAAATCGACGATTCGATTATTAGCAATTACCGCTTGTGGCCGACCAATTTTATTGCGTACGATTTGCTGAATCAATCGGCTGCATTTACACACAAATACACCGATAGTGAGAAGCAATTGTTTGAGCGTCGTTTGGAATTGCGTATTGATGCTAACGATCCGAACCAGCTACAGAGTTTCTTAGCTATGTACGCCAATCCGGTTTTCAATAAATTGAAGTATGGAACCATCGAATAAAGCGCGTATTTTGTTGATTTATACCGGCGGAACGATTGGTATGGTTAAGGATTTTGAAACCAAAGCCCTAAAAGCCTTCAATTTTAAAAAGCTCCTACAACGCATACCGGAATTGAAGCAATTGGATTGCGATATTGAAACGATTTCGTTTGAAACTCCGATTGATTCGTCGAATATGAATCCGGCGCAGTGGATCAGCATGGCCGAAATTATTGAAAGCAATTACGAGCAATTCGACGGATTTGTGGTTTTACACGGGTCGGATACTATGTCGTACTCGGCTTCGGCTTTGAGTTTTATGCTAGAACATTTACAAAAGCCGGTAGTTTTTACAGGTTCGCAACTACCGATTGGCGATTTGCGCACGGATGCTAAGGAGAATTTAATTACGGCCATTCAAATTGCCTCGCAGTTGGAAGAAGGCAGACCGATTGTTCGCGAGGTGTGTTTGTATTTTGAATACAAATTATATCGAGGCAACCGCACTACGAAGGTGAATGCCGAGCATTTTAAAGCGTTTACATCGCCTAATTACCCGGCGCTGGCAGAGAGCGGTGTTCATCTAAATATCGTTCACGAGAACTTGCTAAGACGCGATTTGACGCATGCCCCTTTTAAAGTCCGTAAATTATTGGATTCGCATATTGCGATTATCAAGATGTTTCCGGGCATAAACGCAACGGTTTTGAATGCGATTTTGGAAATACGCGATTTAAAAGCCATAGTTTTAGAGACCTACGGTGCGGGTAATGCTCCGAGCGAGGCGTGGTTTATTGATTTATTGAAACAAGCCATCAGACGCGGTTTACATATCGTAAATGTTACGCAGTGTATTGCTGGCAGTGTACAAATGGGTCAGTATGAAACTAGTAGTGCATTAAAGGAAATTGGCGTGATTTCGGGTAAGGATATTACGACAGAGGCGGCCGTTTGCAAGTTGATGTTTTTGTTGGGTAACGAAACAGAGTTTGCCGACTTTAAAACGGCCTTTGAAACGCCAATTTGTGGGGAAATGACTTTTAGTTCGTAAGAAAAAGTATATTTGCGGCAGAAATAGAGAGGTGTCCGAGTGGTTGAAGGAGCAAGCCTGGAAAGTTTGTATGTGGGTAACTGCATCGAGGGTTCGAATCCCTTCCTCTCTGCGAGTAGCATAAAAAAGCCGACGGTAGTCGGTTTTTTTATTTCCCCTTGTCAAGCCCGAGCTTTGCTCGAAGGCTTGGCAAGGGGAAATAAAAAAGTAGCAGCAACAGCTGCGTTTTTTATACTACTCGACCACGAACCCCATTTCGGGATCACATTTATGTAATCCCTACAGCTCTGCTCGAAGGCTTGAGATTGGGAAATAAAAAAGTAGCAGCAACAGCTGCGTTTTTTATACTACTCGACCACGAACCCCATTTCGGGATCACATTTATGTAATCCCTACAGCTCTGCTCGAAGGCTTGAGATTGGGAAATAAAAAAAGTAGCAGCGACAGCTGTGTTTTTTATGCTACTCGACCACGAACCCCACTTTGGGATCACATTTATGTAATCCCCTTGTCAAGCCCGAGCTTTGCTCGAAGGCTTGGCAAGGGGAAATAAAAAAGTAGCAGCAACAGCTGCGTTTTTTATACTACTCGACCACGAACCCCATTTCGGGATCACATTTATGTAATCCCTACAGCTCTGCTCGAAGGCTTGAGATTGGGAAATAAAAAAAGTAGCAGCGACAGCTGTGTTTTTTATGCTACTCGACCACGAACCCCACTTTGGGATCACATTTATGTAANATTCGTCAAACTCTGATTGCGCAAATTCTCCGTGTATTGCGCTTTTTGATAATCGACAACCGCTTTCAAATCGAGCATTTTCAAACCCGCATTTTCGCCAGCAACGGCTTGATTCTTCAATAAAATCGACTCTTCATTCTTATACACTTTCAATAGATCCTGTTGGTCGTTACGCTGTTTTCGCAATCGCTCCAATCGATCTTCCAAAGCTTTAACCTCATCGCGCACTTTCTTCGAAGACAAAACGTCTAGCTGTACTTTAACCGAAGCTACACTGGCAAAATCGGGAGAAGTAACTTGAACGCTGTTTTCTTTGATCTGCGGACTCAATCCCGTCAGCACCACTGCATTTTTTCCAGCAATTAGCTGTATTTGTGCGGTACGTGTTACCTGAGCGCCCGAGGTAAAAACCTTCACCGATTTAATTTCAGAATTAATTTTTGGCGGCTCATCTTGACTAAATACAGTGTGAATTGAGAGCAGGGCAAACAGAAGAATATAGTTTAAAGAAAGTCTCATAGACAAAAGTTTTAACGCAAGGTAGAAAAAATACCATTACCCTCGTCGTTATTTTTTGTCATCAAAACAAAGAAAATAAACAATGGAATTTTTGTGATATTTTGAGTAAACAGAGACAAACTCGACACTTTAATCTAAAATTCAATTTTACTATCTTTGCCACTATGACACTCATAAGCGAAGACAACAGCAAGAATCAGGAGATTGTAAAAAACGTTTTTACAAAATATCTCGAGAAAAACGCGCACCGGAAAACTCCTGAGCGCTATGCTATTCTACAAGAGATTTACGACAGTCAGGAGCATTTTGACATCGAGAATTTGTACGTCAAAATGAAAAACAAAAACTACCGCGTAAGTCGCGCTACGCTTTACAACACCATCGAACTATTGCTCGACTGTGGCTTGGTTCGCAAACACCAATTCGGACAATCTCAAGCGTATTTTGAAAAATCGTACTTCGACAAACAACACGATCATATCATCATGACCGATACCGGCGAAGTAATCGAATTTTGTGATCCGCGCATTCAAACCATCAAAAAAACGATTGAAGAGATTTTCGACGTAGAAATTTCCAATCATTCCCTCTATTTTTACGGTACTCGTAAATCTCAAAACGCAACAACTACGGAAGAGAATCTTCCCAACACAACTGAATATAACCCAATCAACTAATGTCTGTAGATTTACTGTTAGGCTTGCAATGGGGCGACGAAGGCAAAGGAAAAATTGTCGACGTGCTCACCCAAAAGTATGATATTATTGCTCGATTCCAAGGTGGACCAAACGCCGGACACACGCTCGAATTCGACGGAATCAAGCACGTATTACGAACCATCCCAAGCGGAATTTTCCACAAAAACGCGGTCAACATCATCGGAAACGGTGTTGTTATCGATCCCGTGGTTTTTGTAAAAGAACTCGAAGGTTTGGAACAATTCAAAATTGACATTTACAACAAACTGATCATTTCGCGCAAAGCACATCTGATTTTACCGACACATCGCTTGCTAGATGCGGCATCCGAAGCCTCAAAAGGCAAAGCAAAAATTGGTTCGACACTCAAAGGCATCGGACCAACGTACATGGATAAAACCGGACGTAATGGCTTGCGAATCGGCGATTTAGAACTCGACGATTTTAAAGAACGTTACCGAAATCTCGCCGATAAACACGAGGCAATGATTAAATTCTACGACGTTTCCATTCAGTACAACTTGGCTGAAATGGAAAACGAATTTTTCGAAGCCATCGAAACATTAAAAAAACTGCAATTCATCGACAGCGAAGCCTATCTTTTTCAAGCGCTAAAAGACGGCAAATCGATTTTAGCCGAAGGTGCTCAAGGAAGTTTACTCGACGTTGACTTCGGTACCTATCCGTTTGTAACTTCTTCGAATACTACGGCTGCCGGCGCTTGTACCGGATTGGGAATCGCTCCTAATAAAATCAAAGACGTTTACGGAATTTTCAAAGCTTATACGACACGTGTAGGCAGCGGACCTTTTCCCACAGAACTCTTCGACGAAGTGGGCGAAACTATGGCGCGAATTGGCAACGAATTCGGTTCGGTTACCGGACGTAAACGTCGTTGCGGCTGGCTCGATCTCGTTGCTCTGAAATATGCCGTTGAAATAAATGGCGTTACCCAACTCATGATGATGAAAGGCGACGTACTTTCTGGTTTTGAAGAGCTTAAAGTGTGTACAGCTTACAAGTATCGCGGCGAAATCATCGACCACCTACCCTACAACATCGAAGAAGAAAACGTGAGTCCGGTTTATAAAAGTTTCAAAGGATGGCATGCCGACCTTACTGGACTTACCGAATACAGCGATTTACCGACCGAATTAAAAGACTACGTTTCATTTATCGAAGCTGAAGTCGGCGTTCCGATTAAAATTATTTCGGTAGGACCCGACCGTACGCAAACGATTTCGCGCTAACTTTGCGTCATGGATAAGTGCATTTCTGTTTTCGATATGCTCAAAGTTGGTGTTGGGCCTTCAAGCTCGCACACACTTGGGCCTTGGCGTGCTGCCGAAAAGTTTTTAAGTGAAATTCGCGCAAATGGATTCTTCGCTGAAACCTTCGCCGTGAAAGTTGATTTATACGGCTCACTTTCTCTTACCGGCAAAGGCCACGCAACAGATTTAGCAGTTATGCTCGGATTGAGCGGACAAGACCCAGAATACATTCCTGTTGAAAACATCGGAAGTATCATTACAGACATCCAAAACAGCCAGACTTTGCAGCTGGGAAATGAAAAGACAATCGGATTTTCATTTCTTACAGATATCGTATTTCATAAGAACTTCCTACCCTTTCATGCAAACGGCCTCACATTCACCGCATTTAAAGAAAATGGCGACGCATACGCATCAACTTTTTATTCGATTGGCGGCGGGTTTGTTGTAAAAGAAGAACAAAACAACGAAAACAGCACCGATTTTACCTGTGCGTTCCCCTACCCGATCGATACCGCAGTTGAATTATTGCATTATTGCAGTGAGCATCAGCTAAAAATATCGGAGGTAGTGTATGCAAATGAGATTTCTATGCGCCCGGAAGCACTGGTGCACAGCGAGTTGCTCCGAATTTGGAATACCATGCTCGAATGTATGTATATTGGCTGCCATACCGACGGAATTTTACCCGGCGGTTTGAATGTAAAGCGACGCGCGTTCGATATGCATCAGAATTTATTGGGCAACGGACAATACAATAATCCGCAAGAATGGCTGCAAACCATTCGTAAAACCGAAGTTAAATTTCGCCAAATTTTAAAATGGGTGTCATGCTTTGCTTTGGCTGTCAACGAAGTTAATGCGGCTTTAGGTCGTGTGGTTACAGCTCCTACAAATGGCTCGGCGGGCGTGATTCCTGCCGTGTTGATGTACTATATGGTTATCGAAAACCACCAAGCAGGCGACGATGAAGTAAAGAAATTCTTAATGGTTGCCGGCGAAGTAGGCAGTATTTTCAAAAAAGGCGCAACGATTTCGGCGGCAATGGGTGGCTGCCAAGCTGAAATTGGCGTATCATCGGCCATGGCCGCAGCCGCGTTATGCGAATTAATGGGCGGATCACCCGAACAAGTGCTCATGGCAGCAGAAATTGCGATGGAGCATCATTTGGGGTTAACCTGCGATCCGATAGGCGGTTTGGTTCAAATTCCATGCATCGAGCGAAATACCATGGGTGCAATAAAAGCGATTAACGCCGCGGAACTCGCCCTAGAAACCGATGCTAAAAATGCAAAAGTTCCTTTGGATAAAGTCATCAATACCATGTGGCAAACGGCCAAAGACATGAATTCCAAATACAAAGAAACTTCCGAAGGTGGGTTGGCAGTGGCTGTGAATATTGCCGACTGCTAATTCTTATTTCGCAGACTTTCGCGTATCGTACGTGTGGGCAATTTTCCATTGACCGTCAACAGCAACGAGGAAAAAGTAATTTCGACCGCTGTGCTGCAACGTATCGTTTACATAAAACTCATAATCCATGTGAACGTCGGCAGTTTGTCCGTAGTTGCGAACAATAACATTCGAAATACGCTCTTCTAACTTGATACTTTGAGGAATATTCGAAAACTCATTCAAAAAATCAGTTGCACCTCTCGAAACAACTTTAGGTTCACCATTTATATACATCAACGTATCGAAGTTAACGGATTCATTCAACAATAACGGACGCATGATGGCGGGTGTCTTCTGATTCAAACCCGAAAAAAACCATTCGACAATTTTTTCCGGACTAGCCGAATCTTGCGCAAACGAAGCCGAACTCGCAAACAAAACGGCAAACAAAAACAACTTTTTCATAGTAATAGTACTTTCGGCAAATATATCTTAATAGCGTGAAATTTGATGACTACAGTATCGCGAATTAGCTAACTTTGCGACTTAAATTTTGTGCTATGTCGGTTGCTAAAAAAGACTACAAACGAATTACCACCCGTTCGCTGATTGAAATGAAAAGTCAGGGCGAAAAAATATCCATGCTCACTGCCTACGATTACACTATGGCCAAAATCGTAGATTCAGCGGGGATCGACGTCATTTTGGTAGGCGATTCGGCCAGTAACGTTATGGCAGGTCATGAAACCACACTACCGATTACACTCGATCAAATGATTTACCACGCCTCGTCGGTAGTACGTGCCATCAATCGCGCCTTAGTCGTTGTAGATTTACCGTTCGGAAGTTACCAATCGGATTCGAAAGAAGCGTTGCGTTCGGCCATTCGCATCATGAAAGAAAGTGGCGGACACGCCGTAAAACTCGAAGGCGGCAGCGAAATAAAAGATTCAATCAAGAAAATACTTAATGCGGGTATTCCCGTCATGGGACATTTAGGACTTACACCACAATCCATCTATAAATTCGGAACCTACAACGTTCGTGCGAAAGAAAACGCCGAAGCCGAAAAACTCATTGAGGATGCCATCATGCTCGAAAAGCTGGGTTGTTTTGCATTAGTATGCGAAAAAATCCCGGCAGAACTCGCCAAACGCGTAGCCGAAAGCATTAGCATTCCTGTGATCGGTATTGGTGCTGGAAGCGATGTCGATGGCCAAGTACTCGTCATTCACGATATGTTGGGCATGAATAATGAGTTTTCACCTCGATTTTTACGTCGCTACCTCAATTTATACGATCAAATGACGGCTGCAATCTCGCAGTACGTCTCGGATGTGAAGTCGGTTGATTTTCCAAACGCCGGAGAACAGTATTAATGAAAACGGCTGCAGACGGTTCGAACTTGCATGTTTTGTTCGAAGACAATCATTTGCTGGCGGTTAACAAGCGTTGTGGCGACTTAGTTCAGGGTGATAAAACCGGCGACGAAACTTTGTTGGATGCCGTAAAAAACTACATTGCCACTAAATATCAGAAACCTGGAGCTGTGTTTGCGGGTGTGGTGCACCGCTTAGACCGACCTACCTCGGGCGTGGTTGTTTTTGCGCGAACTTCGAAGGCTTTAGCTCGAATGAACGCCCTTTTTAGCAGTCGTGAAACGGAGAAAGTTTACCATTGTTTAATCGAAGGAAAGCCGCAGCAAGAAGCCGCTACGTTAACGCATTTTTTGGTTCGTAACGAAAAAAACAATACGAGCAAAGCCTTTGAAAAAGAGGTTACTAACAGCAAAAAAGCCGTTTTGCATTACAAATTGCTTCGCGCATATACCAACTACAGTTTGTTGGAAATACAGTTAGAAACGGGCAGGCATCATCAAATTCGGGCCCAGTTGGCGGCTTGCGGCATGGTCATTAAAGGCGATTTAAAGTACGGTGCCAAGCGTTCCAACCCGAACGGTGGCATAAGTTTACACGCGCGAGAGCTCACATTTGTGCATCCGGTTGCTAAAAGCGAAGTGAAAATTCGCGCACCCTATCCCGCTGGAGATATTTTCGAGGGATAACTACATTAAATTCATGATTTTTTGGGGGTGCCGGCGGTGCAATCATAGCGCTTCGCAAACGGATCACCGAACCGCCGTCGCGCCATTCGCTAAATCTTTCCGGCAAACGCCTGGTGGAAATACCATAACGCCGCAAAGGATGCCGCTGCTGTCGCTCACCCGGGGAAGAGATTGAAAAAAGCAAAAGAAGCGAAAGAAGGGAAAGAAGCGAAAGAAGGGAAAGAAAAAGGAACCGCTGCGTTGCGGAAGCGGTTTGGTTGTTTGTTGGCGTTTTGTGTCATGCACTTAGGCTCGTTGGTGCATCGTATTTTAAAGGTAACCTCAAAGTCGGGAGCGTTTGCGGAGAACAGAGTTAGGTACAAAAGTTCATTAGAGTTCTGTCAAGCTGGAACACAAGTTTAATAGTATTACTAATGTTGAGCTTTTGTTCGTCTACCACACTAGCACAAAACCACTTGTTAAGTGCCGTATTTCTTCATATCAATTGTTTTGTTTTGAAAACGGTCTAACAATTTTTCCTTTTTGAACTTCTGCAAAGTCTCTTTTAAATGGGTCATAATAATCTTTCTTCCACTTTCCTTTTTTAAATTTAAAAGTATAAGCTAAAAAATCTCCATAAAAGTTTAATGTCAAATCTTTTTCCAGGTGACCTTTACATGTAAAATGCAACTCTAAAATATCATTCTCTTTATGTTGCAATTCTATGTCAAAGCAATTTCCTTTGTTAAGCAGCTTAAGGATTGTATTCTGATTTATTTTGTTAGTTGTCTCACCAATGTTTGCGGGTAAAATCATTTCACCAACAACAAAATGTGATTTCTCTGTTGGTCTTTTTAAAGTCCAATAATGTTTAAGCCGCTCAACATTTTCAGTCTTGCAAGTGCAAAGTTTTAATTTTTCTGAAACAGTACACATTTTTAATGTATTTTAGTTGTGTGTCGTTCTGCTTAACAGTTTTTGTCAAGTTGAAGTGATTGTCAAATTGTGTGTTTTGCCCACTTGCATATGACTTGAGCAAAACTCCACCCGATTCAAATTCTAAATTGAAAACCAAAAGAACAAAAAATCTATAAAAGCTGAACAAAGATTGTCAAGCTGATGTGGGCTTTGAGTCAAGTCAACCCTAAATGATATAGAACATAATTACTGTCACCCCAACGCTGGTGAAACTGTTGGGCAGTATGAAGCATAACGTTTTCTTTATTACAAATAGCAATACTTTCGGAGCACTTACCTATCAAGCTACCAATAAGTTTCTTAGGAGCCGAAAAATTTCTACCACCACGTCCGTCTCGCTTTTGGCAAGGTCCTGTTATGCACAGGCTTTTTCGTCTTTCTATGATATATTTCTAAAGCTTTGTCAAAATCCTTAATGTGATACCAGTCGATGTTGTTCAAGTCAATAATTTCGTTTGTTCTTTTTGGTCTATTTAGATTTTCCAAGTCTTTCGGATGAACTTCTTTAACTGTCAGTTTACCATTTTGCAATTCAGTAAAACCGTAATAAATTGAAGTTGCGTCCCACTCAATAAAACCAAATACTTTTTCTGTTGGCTTAATTAGAATAAATGGAAAGTCAGGTCTTGTTGAATATTCATTATATGCGGGTTTCCTGAAGATAAAACAGTCCGAAAGTTGAGCGTAGTCAAAAGTCTTTTCGTTGTCATACCATATCCATGTGTCAGCCGAGTTAACTAACGGTTTTGTGTTGTTCTTGTCAGCATAAATGGCTATTAGTCCAGCGTAAGACATCATTCTCCATTCGTCAATATTATAGATGTAAACGCCATATTTTCCGTCACCTGTTTCTGAAAAGGAGTCGTCTGTCCAATCGCTTTTTTTGTAAGCTATCAGAAGAGAAGTGTCAATTTTCCAGTTTTTCGTGTCTGTCATTTTAAGCTTGTGGATAACTTTACAATTGGCGAAGTCCCTGCAACTTTTTCAATTTTTAAAAACGCCGTTAAATTATTCAATAACAATCCATTACATCAAAAAATTTATACGTATTTTGAATCTATTAAATTGGACACTTGTTTTGCCTTTTGTCTTTTGCTAATTTACGGGATTCGCTTCTCCCAAAACTACCTACTTATAGGTATTTTTCCACCAAACGTTAGTAACGTATGCCCTAGCCCGGATGGTAGCGGCAGCCCGTAAGAAAAATACGGCTACGTGAAGCGGTACGTGTGGGCGACCCAAGAAGCCCAACACCTGCCGACTGAACGAGGCGTATTTTTTGCGGACTATAGCGAACAGCCGGAAAAGCTTCTCAAAGAATTTACCAGCTCAACTCTTAAAACGAAAAGTAATCGGCTTTCTGAGCTATTTACGTCCGAAAATCAGTTTCCACAGATCCAACAAGTCATGTTCTTTTAGCCTAAATTTGACTCTCAATGTGAATCTAGTTGAATTGATCAATCTCGCTCACCTGTACCTATTTGAAAACAAGTCTTTATGAACATCAAAGAAAATCTGTGTCTGCTTTTTGTCTTAGCCTTTTTCACTTCCACAGTTTATGGACAAAAGAATAAGCTTACCGACGAACTCAATCGGAGAGCTTCCGAAATCGAATCGAAAGTAATTGCCTGGCGTCAGGATATTCACCAAAATCCAGAACTAGGAAATCGCGAAGTACGCACGGCGGCGCTTATTGCAGCTCATTTACAAGCGCTCGGCATCGAAGTAAAAACCGGAGTGGCCGTTACAGGTGTTGTGGGAATTTTGAAAGGCGCAAAACCCGGACCGGTGATTGCGCTGCGTGCCGATATGGATGCGCTTCCCGTCGAGGAACGAAATAACCTAGCATTTGCCTCCAAAGTACGTGCGCAATACAACGGAGCGGAGACAGCGGTAATGCACGCATGCGGACACGACGCGCACGTAGCCATTTTAATGGGTGTTGCCGAAGTACTCGCTGCCATGAAAAATGAACTGGCGGGAACAGTAAAATTCATTTTTCAACCCGCCGAAGAAGGAACGCCAAAAGGCGAAGAAGGCGGTGCAAAGCTGATGGTTAAAGAAGGTGTGCTCGAAAATCCGAAAGTAGATGTTGTTTTTGGATTACACATGGATTCGATGATCGAAACCGGTACAATTACCTACCGACCAGCCGGAATTATGGCCGGCGTGGGCGATTTTAAAATTACCGTAAAAGGAAAACCCAGCCACGGCTCGCAACCTTGGTTAGCTGTTGATCCGATTCCCGTTGCGGCACAAATTGTAACTGCGCTCCAAACCATTGTGAGTCGCAACGTAAACCTTACTGAAAATGCCGCGGTAGTTACTGTTGGCGCGATCCACGGAGGTAACAGACACAACATCATTTCCGAACAAGTAGAACTGATTGGCAACGTACGTGCGTTTACCGAAGCCGATGAGCAGCTAATTTACAGACGCATACGTGAAATTTCCGAAAAAACTGCCGAAGCTGCCGGAGCTACCGCTTTGGTCGAACTTCCGTTTTCAGTGAAGTATCCCGTTACGTTTAATAATGTTTCACTAACCGAGCGTATGCTACCCAGCCTGAAAAAGGCTGCCGGTGCCGAAAAGGTAAAACTGATTCCCGCAAAAACCGGTTCGGAGGACTTTTCGTTCTTCGCGGAAAAGGTTCCCGGACTTTTCTTTTTTCTCGGCGGTATGCCCAAAGGACAAGATCCAAAAACAGCAGGACCACACCACACACCCGAGTTTATGCTCGACGACAGTTCTTTCAAACTTGGCGTAGTAGCTTTTTGTCAGTTAGTTTTCGATTATGGAAAACTGCAAAAAATGTAAAAATGCAACCGTTCGCAAACTTAAAAAGAGAACAATTTTCTAGTCATTTTAGAGGCTAATTCATTGTCTGTTTTGGGGGTGCCGGCGGTGCAAGCATATCGCTTCGCAAACGGATCACCGAACCGCCGTCGCGCCATCCGCTGTATCTTTCCGGCGAACGCATTGTGGAAATTCCGTAGCGCCGCAAAGGATGCCGCTGCTGTCGCTCACCCGGGGGCAGCGGCAAATGGAAAAAATGGAAAAAATGGAAAGAAGCGAAAATTGAGCACAATGTCTCACAAAGTTTTTCACGATGTACGCAACGCTGCATTCGACAAGCTGCCTTCTACGAGCTGAGGCACCAATGATACGTGGGTTAGGTTGGGAAGATGATACGTAAAAGGGTGAACG
>NZ_NOXX01000154.1 GCF_002251775.1 Flavobacterium aurantiibacter | reverse complement strand
TAACATCAAAAATCAATTAATTTAATTTCACCCAACGGGTTAAATTAAGTTTCATTTACGGCTTGTCTGCTTGCATCTTAGCCTTTTATTTTTCTCAACTAGACACAATTATCGCAAGTGAATCTGGAAGCCGCAACAAAATCAAATCTCTAGAGCCTGGTTATTATCTTTGGTTTTCAAGCATTGCTATCATGACACTTGTTTCGGGTTTTACTAAATATTCAAACCAGACAATCACTAGTTTAAAAAAATGAATGGAATATTTGTGGTAGTAGCTAATCGCAAATCAGCAAAATGCTCACATTGTAGTTAAATGATGTCAGCTAACGCTTCGGTGGAAAGAAATTAGATGTGTGCACTTTGCTAAGCTGTCAAACCGTTGAATAAAATTGTGCAACAGAATAATTAAAACAGTATAGATATGAAGATGATAATCACAAGTTTATTCCTGTTTTATTCATTTTTACTCTTTTCACAAAACAATGAAAAGCAAAATGATAATATAATTTATGACTCTAAATCAATCGATGTCAAGCCTGAATTTCCAGGGGATCTAGAGAAATTTAATACCTTTTTGGCTAATACCGGATTTCAGGCGAAAACTAAAACTGATGAAAAGACAGAAACAAAAATATATGCAATGTTTGTTGTTGAAAAAGATGGCGCGTTAAGCGACGTGAAAATCCTTGGCAAAATTGCAGCGGGTAAAGCGGAAGAATTGAAAAAAAACCTCACGACTTTACCGAAATGGATGCCAGGAAAGCAAAATGGAACAACAGTTAGAGTTCTTTATGTTCTTCCTTTGCTGAACGTTAATTAAACAATGAATGCAAAATAGTCATACTCATAGCGTAATTGTATTCGTGGACTATTCATTTAAAATCATTACAAAAATCAATATGCTTTAAATCGGTTTAAAACAGTATTGTTTTTTAGTTCAACTTCATGCTTCAAATTTATTATTACTTATAAACAAGTTTTTTAAAAGAAGTTTTGATAAAAGCACGTTAAGTTTGAACATTGTAAAACTAATTCTAATAAGTTCTAAAATCCTTAATTACAGTTAATCGTGTTTTTTGAAATGCTAGATAAATAGCTTCAAACTTCAATCCGGCCAATCCTCGTCGTCTTTCCAGTTAAAAAATAAAGTGCAGTTGTTAAGTTTTTCGCAACGCTTTTAATCAAACCGCATCGTAAATGGTAAATGACTAATTTTGGTGTTCTAACATCGGCAACCACAACTTGCTGCTATGAAGTGATGAAAAAAGTAATACTCGCATTTTTGGTATTTTCGTTTTGCAACGCCTTTGCCCAAGAAGACGCTTGGGTGTACTTTGCCGATAAACCAGATACAGAAAGCTTCTTCACCAATCCGTTGAGTTTTTTCACCGAACGCGCAATAAACCGCCGACTTCAACAAAACATAGCGCTCGACAGCAAAGACGTGCCGATCTCCGAAAGTTACGTCGCTACGGTTGAAAACAGTTCGGGTATTGTCGTTCTCGCAAAATCGCGCTGGTTTAACGCCGTGCATGTTCGCGGTAGCGTCGACGATATCAATGCGCTCCAAAACTTAACGTTTGTCTCGGAAATCGATTTTGCCAACAGCAACTTAAACGCCTCAGGTCGTTTTCAACAAAGCTTAGTAAACAAACACAATACCGAGGCTTTAACCGATTTTTCCTACGGCTTTGCCAACGCACAAATTCAGCAAATCAACGGCCAAGTTGTACATCAGTCCGATTTCACCGGAACAGGAAAAATCATTGCCGTGCTCGATTCGGGGTTTCCAGGCGTATTTACTGCTGCGCCTTTCGAACGTTTAGTAAACAACAATCGTATTCTGGGTACTTACAACTACGTTACTCGCGAAACTAACGTTGCCAACAACAGCAGTCACGGTACCGCCGTTTTGTCGACTATGGGCGGATTCATCGAAAACCAATACGCAGGAACCGCGCCCGATGCCGAATACTACCTGTTTGTTACCGAAGATGTGGCCTCCGAAAATCCTGTCGAAGAATCGCTTTGGGTTGAAGCCGCCGAAGAAGCCGATCGTTTGGGTGTCGACGTGATCAACACTTCTTTAGGTTATTTTCAATACGACAACGCCAGCTATTCCTACACTTTTGCCGATATGAACGGTGAAACTGCGTTCATTTCTCGAGGAGCCGATATCGCTTTTTCTCGCGGTATGATTGTTGTCGTTTCTGCCGGAAATAGCGGCGGATCAAGCACGCCAAACATCTCCGCACCAGCCGACGCGCAACATGCTTTTACCATCGGTGCAGTCGATAATCAAGGAAATCTGGCGTCGTTTTCGAGCGTGGGTCCTACAGCCGACAATCGGATAAAACCCGATGTGGTAGCTCGTGGCGTTACCGCCGCTGTAATCGGACCAACAGGCAGCGTTTCTGGCGCGAACGGAACCTCGTTTTCAGCACCTATCGTTTCAGGAATGATTACTTCTTTGTGGCAGGCGCTTCCTAACTTCACCAATCAACAAATAATGGATTTGATCCGAAATACAGCTTCTTCAGCTGCAAATCCGCAAAATACAATTGGTTACGGCATTCCGAATTTTGGAAACGCCCTTCAAAACGGTTTAACCACAACCGATTTTACTAAAAATACCGTACAAGTCTTCCCAAATCCGTTTTCAAACCAACTTTCGATGAGTCAGATTGAAGAAACGACTCATTTAGATGTGTTTACTGTCGAAGGAAAACGTATTTATCAAGCTCTAGTAACCGAAAATACCAGCTTGGATACCGCAAACTGGTCTAAGGGAATTTATCTGTTCGTGTTTCATCAAAACGGAAGCACTACCATCAAAAAACTTATCAAAAATTAAATGAATCCTATTTGTCAGCTATTCGGAATTCAATATCCGATAATTCAAGGCGGCATGATTTGGAATAGCGGAGCCAAGCTAGCTGCCGCCGTTTCTAATGCCGGTGGTTTGGGTCTGATTGGCGCCGGATCGATGTATCCCGATGTCTTAAAAGAGCATATCGATAAAGCGAAACAACTCACTTCAAAACCTTTCGGTGTTAATGTTCCAATGCTATATCCGAATGTCGAGGAAATCATTCAAATAATTATCGATAAAAAAGTTCCGATTGTTTTTACCTCAGCTGGAAATCCGAAATTGTTTACTGCACTTCTAAAAAGCCACAACATCAAAGTAGTACATGTGGTAAGTAGTTCGAAGTTTGCGCTCAAGGCAGAAGAAGCAGGAGTCGACGCGGTTGTTGCCGAAGGTTTTGAAGCCGGCGGACACAACGGACGTGAGGAAACCACCACATTTACCTTAATTCCGACCGTTCGGAAAGCAATTAAAATACCGCTCATTGCCGCAGGCGGAATTGCAACCGGTGGCGGGATGTTGGCGGCTCTTTCTTTAGGTGCCGATGGAATTCAAATGGGATCTCGCTTTGCCGCAACCGTTGAAAGCTCGGCACACGATAATTTCAAACAAATCATTACGCAAACAGCCGAAGGCGATACACAACTCACACTCAAAGAATTAGCGCCCGTTCGACTAATTAAAAATAAATTTTATCACGAAATACAAGAGTTGTACGCACAAGGAGCTCAGGTCGAACAACTTAAAGCATATCTGGGGCGCGCACGTGCTAAACGCGGAATGTTTGAAGGCGATTTACACGATGGCGAACTCGAAATCGGACAAGTAAGTGCGTTGATCGACCAAATTTTACCCGTTTCCGAAGTATTTACTCAAATTTTAGCAGAATTTCATCATGAACAAAAACGTGTCGCACAAATTTCACTCTAAGCCATTCGTTTGGGCACTATTGCTGGTAACGACTTTCTTTTCCGCGAAAGCGCAAGACCGACCCAAATTAGTAGTTGGCATTGTAGTCGACCAAATGAAAACCGAGTATTTATACCGATTTGCGAACGATTTCGGTTCAGGAGGATTTAAACGATTAACCTCAAACGGATTCACATTTTATAACGCGCACTTCAACTACATGCCTACGTACACAGGTCCGGGGCACGCATCGGTTTACACGGGAACTACACCGCGTTTTCACGGAATTGTTGGAAACGATTGGTACAATAAATCGATTAAAAAGAACATGTATTGTACCGATGACGCCAGTGTACGTACGTTGGGAGCCGGCGATGAAGCGGAAGGAAAAATGTCGCCCAAAAATCTAAAAGCCACAACTATTACCGACGAATTAAAATTGTCGACCAATTTCAGAGGGAAGGTAATCGGTATGAGCATGAAAGATCGCGGAGCTATTTTGCCAGCCGGACATTTTGCCGATTGTGCATTTTGGTACAGCAAAACCGGAGCTTTTATTAGCAGTACTTTTTACCGAAATGAATTACCTGCTTGGGCAACGAAATTTAACGACGAAAAGCATTTTTTGAAATATGTGCAAAACGATTGGAATCCGTTAAAGCCGTTAGCGCAATACGACGAGAGTTTAGCGGATGAAAACCCGTACGAAGGGAAAATTTTTAAGGCTAATACGGCAACATTTCCGTACGATTTGAAAAGCATGTACGAAAAAAGTGGTGCACAAATTTTGCGCGCTTTGCCTTTTGGAAACGATTTGCTAACCGATTTTGCGCTTGCTGCGATCGATGCCGAGCAATTGGGAAAAGACAATCACACCGATTTTCTGGCAATCAGTTATTCGGCAACCGATTACGTTGGGCACATCACGGGCCCGCGTTCCATTGAACTGCAAGATACGTACGTGCGGTTAGATGCTTCTCTGGAAAAATTACTGAAATATCTGGATGAGAAAGTAGGTAAGGGTCAGTATTTGGTGTTTTTAACTGCCGATCATGCTGGAGCGGAAAATCCGGTTTTTTTGAAAGATCACAAATACGAAGTTGAAAACGTAAGTTCAAAAGATTTCGTCAATAAATTAGAAGCTTTTGGATTAGCAACTTTTGGTGAAGATGTTATTGCAAATTGCAGTAACCAAAACATCTTTTTCGACAAAGATGCGCTGGCAGGAACGGGTATTTCCTTGACCGATGCCAAAAATAAAGTTCGGGATTTTGTGATGAAAGAATCCTGGGTGCTGCGCGTTTACACAGAAGAAGAAATTTTAGCTTCGTCGGGCAGTGATCCGTATTTGCAGCTTATAGCGAACGGTTATGATACCAAACAAAACGGCGAGTTGGTTATTTTAGAATCGCCCGGAACCTTGGAAGATCACACAACAGGCACGACACACGGATCTGTATTTTCGTACGATACGCATGTGCCGATTATCTTTTTTGGAAAAGGAATTACCGCCGGTAAATCCCACGAAAAGTGTGTCACTACCGAAATTGCGCCTACACTCGCACAATTGCTTCAACTGTCTTTACCAAATGCGACCAACGCCGAAGTCTTAGAAGCGCTATTCAAAAATTAATTCTAAATACTAGACGCTAACAATTACGTAAGTGCTTGTAAATTAGAATGATAATTTTAACAAAAGCAGTTTCAATCACAGGGAATTGAATGTGGTTTTGCCTGTGCACTTTCTCTGTGTTCCTATTTTTCAGTTGAGGTAGGCATTTTATGCAACAAACTTCCCATTTCACTGTTAAAACCACTTTTTTTACCGCTTAAAATCAACTACTTTTGCAACTTCTAAAACAAACACGTATGAGCGCTGTTAAAGATTTGTTTGAACGAATCCAAAATAATAAGGGTCCTCTAGGAAAGTGGGCCTCGCAAGCCGAAGGCTATTACGTTTTTCCAAAATTGGAAGGCGAATTAGGTCCGCGAATGATGTTTCACGGAAAAGAAATTTTAAACTGGAGTATTAACGATTACCTTGGTTTGGCGAACCATCCTGAGGTTAGAAAAGCCGATACGGAAGCCGCTGCCGAATTTGGCGCTGCTTACCCAATGGGTGCACGTATGATGAGCGGGCAAACCGATTATCACGAGCAGTTAGAACGCGAATTAGCCGCCTTCGTAAAGAAAGAAGCTGCGTATTTATTGAACTTCGGTTACCAAGGGATTATGTCGACAATCGACGCTCTGGTAACCAAAAACGATGTAATTGTATACGACGTTGATGCACACGCTTGTATCATCGACGGTGTGCGTTTGCACATGGGTAAACGTTTTACCTATAAGCACAACGACGTGGAGAGCATGGAGAAAAACTTACAACGTGCCACAAAACTTGCGCAGGAAACAGGCGGCGGAATTTTGTTTATCACGGAAGGGGTTTTCGGAATGCGCGGTCAGCAAGGAAAATTGCGCGAGATCGTAGCCATGAAAGAGAAGTACAACTTCCGTTTGTTGGTAGATGATGCGCACGGTTTTGGTACTTTAGGTGCAACGGGAGCAGGAGCAGGCGAGGAGCAAGGTGTTCAAGACGGCATCGATGTGTATTTCTCGACCTTTGCAAAATCTATGGCTAGTATCGGTGCTTTTATTGCTGCCGATCAAGATATTATCGATTACTTAAAATACAATTTGCGTTCGCAGATGTTCGCGAAATCGCTACCGATGATTCAAACCAAAGGAGCATTAAAGCGTTTGGAAATGTTGCGCAACATGCCCGAGTTGAAAGACAAGCTATGGGAAAACGTAAACGCCTTGCAAAACGGCTTAAAAGCTCGTGGTTTTGATATCGGCGATACCAATACCTGCGTAACTCCGGTGTACCTCAACGGTAGTATTCCAGAGGCCATGATGTTGGTAAACGATTTACGTGAGAATTACAATATTTTCTTATCGATTGTAGTGTATCCAGTGATTCCTAAAGGCATCATTTTATTGCGTATGATTCCAACAGCTTCGCACACTATGGAAGATATCAACCAAACTTTAGATGCGTTCGAAGCCGTGCGCGAAAAATTGGTAAACGGTACGTATTTGAAAATTGCCGCCGAGAAAACGGTAGACGTATCTTAACAACAAGAATAAAATTTAAAAGTAAAGGCTGCCAATGGGTAGCCTTTCTTGTTTTTAGTTCCTTAGAAAAGTAACGGTATAAAAAAACAGCTCATTCGTAACACATAACTTGATGTGCAAAAAATAAGCTGTTTTATTGACTTTTTCTGTAAAAAACGGTTTACTTCAAAGACGCCATATCAATGACAAAGCGGTAGCGGACGTCGCTTTTCAGCATGCGTTCGTAAGCCTGATTGATTTCTTGCATTTTTATGACTTCGACGTCGGAAACGATGTTGTGTTCGCCGCAGAAATCGAGTAATTCCTGCGTTTCAGCGATGCCTCCAATGAGCGATCCAGCCACAGTTTTGCGGGAAAAAACCATCGGCATCGTATTTAATTGATCTTCCAACGCGCCCAAGTATCCAACTACGACTAAACTTCCACTAACCGCAAGTGCTTGAACGTAAGGATTTAAGTCGTGCGCATACGGAACGGTGTCTAAAATAAAATCGAAGGTGCCAGCGGCGGCGGCCATGGCTTCAGGATCGGTTGAGATAATAATCCGATCTGCGCCTAATTGTTTTGCATCGGCTTCCTTGTCGGCCGATCGTGAAAAGAGCGTAACATCAGCTCCCAGGCCTTTCGCGAGTTTAATAGCCATGTGGCCGAGTCCGCCCAAACCTACTACGGCAACTTTACTGTTCGGCCCAACGTTCCAATGGCGTAAAGGCGACCAAGTGGTGATTCCCGCGCACAAAAGAGGAGCAACGCCAGCCAAATCCAATCCGTTTGGCACACGTAAAACAAAGTGCTGATCTACGACAATCGATTGCGAATAGCCGCCGTGTGTGGTTCCGCCCAGAAACTTATCGACGCCACCGTAAGTTCCGGTAAATCCGTTCAAACAATATTGTTCTAAATCTTGTGCGCAGCTGCTGTAGCTTCGGCAACTATCAACCAAACAGCCAACGGCAACGGTATCGCCAACGTGGTATTTGGTAACGGCATTGCCAACGGCGGTTACTTTACCTACAATTTCGTGTCCGGACACCACAGGATAGGTGGTAAATCCCCAATCGTTTTTCGCAAAGTGCAGGTCGGAATGACAAACACCGCAGTATAAAATTTCGATGGCAATATCGTCGGCTTGTACCTCCCGACGCGGAATTTGAATGTTTTCGAGCGCTAGATCGGGCGCATGAGTCCCGAAAGCCGCTACAGTTGTTGTATTCATAGCTTGTAAAATTTGTTCATCATAAAGGTAAGATAATATTCTTTGGCTCTTTTGTGAATTTTGGTTGGAGATTGAGCGTTTCGTTGGCTATTTTTATGAGAAGCTAGTCCCGATAGCTATCGGGAGAGAAACGAGAAGCGAGAAGCGAGACTTTATATCGTTCACCATTTTACGTATCATTTTCCCAACCTAACCACGTATCCTCGTCGCCTGAGCTTGTCGAAGGNATGGCAATCAAATAACGGTTGTTTTTAATAACATCGATTTACCGCCTTCTAACGGTAGCGAAACCGTTGGAAACGGATTTGTAACGTATCGCGTGAAGCCGACCGCTGGTTTTGACGTTGGCACTGAAATTCAAGATGCTGCTGAAATATACTTCGATTTCAATCCAGCTATAATTACACCGACTTGGAATACCAAATTTGTTGAACAATTAAGTGTTCCAAGGAAAGAAAAGCTGATTCAATTTTACACCAATCCGGTTACTGATGTTTTTGAGTTAACATTAACAAACAACAACGCCATGGCAACCGCTGCTGTATACGACTTAACAGGTTCGTTGCTAGCAACAGCTAAATCAAAGGATGGTAAACTGTTGGTGGATACCCAAAATTGGAGCAGTGGCATTTATTTATTGAAACTACAGTCGGGAGAAGAGATTGAGCACATAAAACTACTTAAACGCTAGCCCGAAATAAAAACTAAACCGATATGAAAAAACTTGTATTCTTTTTAATTCTACTAGCTCACATGAGCGGTTTTGGGCAAAATAGTGGAACAACTATTACTGTTTGTAATTTATGGGTCAGCTCGCCTGATTTGTTAGAGACTACTTTTAGCAATTATGATCCTTCAATTCATACCTATACATTGCACCAAACAACTGCTGGTGCACTAGAAAACACCAATCTAATACCTGTAGGTATTGTAATTACAACGTCTATGACTTTGTACTTAAGAATAGTTAACACAAACACGCAAGAAATTTCAATTGAAGCACTGACTATCTTAATAAGTCCTTTAATTTTATCTGGAGCGACTACCCTTGATGCGCCAACAAGTAGTGCCATTTGTTCTGTTGAATCAGGAGGTACTGCTCCTTTTACATTTACTTGGAGTATTCAAGGAGCTGTTGTTACAGAAGGGAGTATAAGCACTCTAACAATTCCATCCAATAGTCAAGCATCCATGATTACCTGCACAGTTACCGATGCTTCTGATTGTATAAGTTCAGTTTCAATGCAAGTTGTACCTTCTGCCTCAGCTTTTGACGACACAATCACGCTGACAACTAGTGAAATCGAAATTGTAACATCAAGTACTTCCGTCTACGCTAACGATTATTTGAATTTTCAATCGCTAACCTTTCCAGTGATTCAGCAACAAGTTTATCTTGAAGAAACTGGCGAAGGCTGGGATAATTTTAATCTCAACCCAAACGGAACCATAAGTGCATTGCCTGGAACGGCCGCAGGAATATACAATCTTCAGTACAGTATATTCCATGTTAATGGCGGATTTGTAGGCTCAGCCAGCATAAATCTTCAAGTATTTTATTCAGCCTTTGAGTTAATTGCTTTTGTTGATTGGGATGGAAATGGCATAAAGAGTGATGACGAACCTTTATTTACTGAAGGAAAATTCTTAATTTCTGGTTCTGATGGCACAGAACTGGAGCTATACTCTGATACAGGAACTTACGTTTATAACTCAGTATCTAATACCACTTATGGCTTTTCATATCAAGTTAACGATGGATCTTTACCATTGTTTTCATGCGAGACTTCTTTTTTGGATATAAATCCTGTTGCAGGTAGCACAACAACCTATTTTTTTCCGATAACTTCGATACCCGAAATAAATGGAGCGGTTTCATTAATAAGCTATCAAACACCTTCGCCTGGATTTACAAGATACTACGAGGTAAAAGTGAAAAACATAGGGTCCTTACCAATCGTAAATGCAGT
The DNA here is from genome assembly GCF_002251775.1 of Flavobacterium aurantiibacter. GTDB lineage: Bacteria > Bacteroidota > Bacteroidia > Flavobacteriales > Flavobacteriaceae > Flavobacterium > Flavobacterium aurantiibacter. The sequence goes on along the minus strand of NZ_NOXX01000154.1, from coordinate 174 downwards.
GCTCAACGTTCAAAAACCAGAGAATTCAACTCTAGTAAGTTATTGCAATACTTGCATAGCCACTGCCGACGGTTTTCAAAAGACAAATATTACGCTTGCACCTTTCGAACAAGCAGTTTTGCCTTTCGAAGTTCAATTCAACACCATACCAAACATACAACTAGGTGACTACGT
>NZ_NOXX01000142.1 GCF_002251775.1 Flavobacterium aurantiibacter | reverse complement strand
AAGCTGGAAATTAATTTAATACAATTTTTGTCGTGTACTTAGCAACTGTTTTTATTTTTTGGGCGTTCCGGCGCCTCAGTGCTGGAAAGCTGTTTCTGGCGGCGGCGGGTCTTATGCTGCCCCGATAGCTATTGGGGTATTTTTTGCCCGACGCGGATCAAAAAACAAGATTTCCGCTGCAACCCCTGACGCGGAGAATGTGCACAAAAAGCGATCGTACGAAAAAAGTACCTTTACAATCAAAAATCGAACACAATATTCCGAAGTTGGAGATGCTGGCGGTTTTCAGCGAACGCAACTTTTTTATCGTTTTCACTATTAAAATCCGGGATATGACTTCAAGTTTAGGGTGGTTTTAACTAGCCTTGAAGTCGGGAGGGTTTGGGGATTAGCTTCAAAGTCGGGAGGGTTTGGGGAGAAGCCTCAAAGTCGGGAGGGTTTGCGGAGCAAGACAGGTACGGTTAGCAAACGTGCAAATCTTCACAATTGTATTTCTACTTAGTTTGCAAATTGAAAACTTTTGATATTTTTGCTTCATGAAAGTTCTAGTCAAGAAAACAATTTTATACTACTGTAAAAAATATCCATTAGCAGAAACGCCTTTACTGATTTGGTATAACGAATTTTCAAAACTTGCGATAAAGAACTTCAATGAATTGAAAGCTATTTATGGAAACGCAAGTATAATAAATAACAATCGTGTTGTTTTCAATATAAAAGGGAATGACTTTAGATTAGTAGTTTCGGTGAATTTTAGCCAAGCTGCGTGTTATGTTATTTGGTTTGGAACACATAAAGAATACGATAAAATAAATGTTGAAACCGTTGATTTCGACACTTCAATTTTGACAAAAGCATTATAGATATGGACTGGAAAGTATTAAAAACAGAAGATGATTACAACAAAGCTTCAATGCGATTAATGGAAATTTTCCACGCAGAACCGAATACACCGGAAAGCGACGAGTTGGATTTATTAATGGTTTTGGTTAAAGATTATGACGATAAGCATTACAAATTGCCAGAACTTAACGCATTAGAAGTTATCAAGTATAAAATGCAAGAAATGGGAATTAAGAACAAAGATCTTGAGCCAATAATTGGAAGTAAAGGACATGTTTCAGCAATTCTATCTGGCAAACGAGAAATAACATTAAAAATGGCCCAAAAGCTTAAAGATTACTTTAGTATTCCAGCCGAAGTATTTCTACATAGCGCTTGATTTCTAGAGCTTCTACATGCATTTTTGCTAACATTTCCCGTGAAGACGCAGTTGCTGGAAATGGAATTGCGTACTCTCCGCTTAATAAAAACGAAGTTAAGAAAACAGATTCTTATTTGAACACGAAATCAGACAATTGCGTTTGCACGGTGTTAGCGGAGGTCACGACACTATTGCAAAGCAACGAACGTCCGAAAATGTTGTAACCACAACCAAGAGACAGCAGTCGAGCCTGTTCTGTCGGCAAAACACGTTTCGTCACTCGAGGCAATGTTCGTTGGCAAACAGCGAATGTTCACGAAGTTTGCACGTGTGCTTTTCGCCGGTCGATACAGACTGTTACCAGATAACGTTTTTCGAACTGTCAAGCGATTCAATTGATCAAAAAATAAAAGCGAAAATCATGGATGTTAAGCACGTCCTGCGGGAGCGAGTCGGTAGATTTTGCGGAGCAGCCTCAAAGTCGGGAGGGTTTGTGGAGCAGGGGGAAAATCAGAAGGTATTCTAATTCACAAATTGCAAATTTGCCAGTTCTCTACCCACTTCATTTAGGCCGTTTAATATGCGGGTCGTTTGCTTGCTCGAAGGTTTTTTATGTCCGTTAACGTAGTGCGAGAATAATGTGGGATTCATGCCAATTCGCTCGGCGAGATATTTCGAGTTTATAACGCGATAATATTGAAAAAACTGTTTTAGATCGATTTCTAGTTCGATGTTATTACTACTCAAGTTTTGAGAATCTGGTTCAAGAGCAAGCTCTAAGGCTTCGAGTAGGTTGTTTTGAAGCTCGGTCATGGTCTTTCCCGTTGTAAAAACAGGCAAATCGTTTGAGAATGCCGAAAATCCGGTTGCTGTTTTCTCAACAATAAATTTGTATCTCTTTTTCCGTTTCATGACTCTTTCTTTCAAAATTAATTAATACCTGCTTCCTTAAGAATACGTTTTTCCAAGCCTTTAGCAATTTCACTACTTCCGTGATCGGGCACGATTAGCATATTTTTTCGTTCCGGATGAACCATCTTCACATGAGAACCTCTCTGCGAAATCGCATACCACCCATTCCTCTTAAGAATTCTAATCAGTTCCGAACATTTCATTACTAACGCTATTTGGCATATACAGAAATTACAAAGTAAATAAAAATTTACCTGAAAATTACATTAAAGTAAATAAAAATATACTTTTTGTTGTTGAGAATGTTTTACAAAGCTTGTGAATATCGAAGAATACTGTACATGGACGCAATTGTGTATTCAATTCAAAAAACTGGCAGCTAGAACCTCTTTTCCTAACAACATAAATACAAAACCGTTGTGTAAACCCTTCAAAAAACGAGTAGCTACAACTGGATGCAGGTAGATTTTGCGGAGCAGCCTCAAAGTCGGCAGGGTTTGCGGAGCAGGGGGCGTAATAACTACTTTTTATACTTTATGCTTCTTCTCACGATTGTGGTTATAACCTCCTTGTTATTCTTTATGATTTTTTTTACTCTTTTAATCCAATTATTTTTTTGGTCGTATTTATAATCAAATCTTATGACAGATTTGTCACGAGAAAGCGGCCAAATCATTTCAACAACATCTCCTAACTCATTTTTTCCAATAATAAAATTATGATTATAATGTTCAATTTTATCCAAAACTAGTTTATTATACCTGTTGTAAACTTTGTATTTAAAAGTGTTCAAATTATAGTTGTATTCTGCCGTTTCCTCAGCTTCAATTTCATCATTATTCAGAGAAGTAATTTTGATTGGAGATTTTAGGCTGTCCATTTCAACAATCATTCGCCTGTAAACTTCTAACTTTTCATCTAATAATTTAAGTATCATCACACTATCACTTAAAATATACTTCACATGAAGTCTATCATTAACTTTTTGTTTATGGTAAAAAAGTACTTGTGATTCGGTCAGCTCTCTGTTCTTATTAATAGTGTATTTAAAAGTAGATTTTAGTTCTTCGTCCTTGAAGAGTTTTCCATTTATTATTGAATCCTTGGAATAGAAATAAACCCATTTATTGGTGTATGTTTCATCTTCTAAAAAATTGGTCTCCGTTACCGTTAAACTTTCAACATTATTTTCTCGCACTTTATAAAATTCGTCCATTCTAGGCTTGTTCATTAATTGGGAAAGAATTGACGTTTGACAAAACACTTGTAGCGTAGTAGCAAAGAAAAATAGCAATAGAAAGTCGTGTTTTTTCATAAAATTATATACGATATTGAACCATTGCAATATAGCCGATTTAAAACAAGTGTTATCTAATTTTGTTCAAGTTTTAATCAGCTTATTTAAGTTCATTATAGCAACAAAACTGTTGTTTTCACAAACGCCTATATTACTTTCAGCGTTAGTGTATGCATTAACAAAGTAAAAATAAAGATAAAGTCTTGTGAGCATACATTAGATTAAAAAAGTTAATCTTTCCAAGATGAAACTAAATTTACAACTTGAATTATATATAACTGTTTTGTAGTGAATAGATAACTTAGTTTAGCTGCTGCCTACTACTTCAAGCAAGAAGCATACTTTACTTCCATAAAGAACGATCTGTCTAGGTTGCGAAATCTTACGCTTTAGGACCGAGAAGTATAAATTTTTGTCTGTGAATAAAAAACAAACCTCGTTTAAATCGATTTAAAAAACTTGTTTTTTGTAATCGTTTTGAAGTAGTCGTTTTTAGATCGGGTTGTGGAAGGGGTGCAGGTCCTAGCAGATCGATTTTAATTTCTCTAAAGTACCCTATACCTCATTTTGTGCTCTACTATAAAAATTCCGCTTGTTAAAGTTCAAACTTATAATGCAAATCCTAAGGTAGTCCCGTAGCTAAATTCATCAAAAATTATAGTCCGGAAGAAACAAATTCCATTAATAAAAGAAACGGCTAAAACTTCTTTCAATTTCAGTTGAAATTTTAAATTATTTTCTGTTTCATTGTAGATATATTGTTTCCGCGAACTCGATAATTCCCAAAGTCCGCACAGCCACTTAAATTTCATAAAAACACTTCTAACACACTTAACAACATTGAATTACGCCAAATAATTAATGGAAGTTTTGGATATATTAAATAAGTAACCTGTCTTGCAATATATCTTTCCTGAAAATACATTTTTTCACGAATTTTAGGNATTCCTTGGATGTGTTGCATCTTTAAATATACACCTTTTCTGTTTTTCTTACAAGTTTTTTGGTATATTTGTTAAAGAGATTGTGGAGGTTTTTTCACAGTCTGACGTTAGGTGCAAGCGTAGCGACCGAAAGTGCCAACCATAAATCAACAGACAAAATGACTCCTAAAGCTATTCAAACATATCTCAAAACAGTAAAACACCTTTGCCCACAGGCAGACAGTGATGCTTTGAGTTTTTTGGAAAGTGGACTGACAACTTCAACATTAGCCGACAAACATTTTTATATACAGGCAAATACTACTCAGAAAAATGTGGGTTTTGTTTTTAGTGGTTTGCTAAGAGCATTTTATATTGACGATAAGGGCAATGAAATTACTATCCGATTTGCCAAAGAGTTTGATTTTGCTACTGAATATGTAGCATTTATTACTCAAACTCCAAGCAAATATTTTTTTCAATGCCTTGAAGCTTGCGAAATAGTAAATATACCTTATTCTCATATGCAGGACGCATTTTCTAAATTTCCTGCTTTGGAAAAATATGGCAGACTGATAGCGGAAGAAGTTTTAAAGTTTCAGCAAAAAAGAATTCAGAGTTTCTTGTTTGAAAATGCAGAACAGCGATATATCAACTTTGTAAAAGAAAATTCAGATTTACACAATAGAGTCTCACTCTCCTATCTTTCAACATACTTGGGTATTGAACGACCATCTCTTAGTCGTATCAGAAAAAAAATAGCCCGCAGATAATTTTGTAACAGTTGTTACAGGAACACTTAAACTATACTCCTCATTTTAGCAGAGTAAAATTTAAATACTCTTAAAAATGAAAAAGAAAATTGTAAAATCAGCATTTTTGGCAATTGCTTTAGCAATGCTAGGCTTCAACTCTAATGCCCAAAACACTAAAAAAACAGCATTTACATTAAAAATTACAAATGTTCAAAATGCAACTGCAACCATTCACATTGGTTTCTACAAAAAAGAAAATGAATTTCCAACACAGCAAAAGCATTCATTCGCAAAAGAATTAATACCTTCTAAAACGGGTGAAATAATCATTACTTGGGATGATGTGCCTGAAGGCGAATATGCACTTGCCATTTATCAAGATATTGATAATAATGGCAGAATGAAAAGTAATTTGTTTGGCTACCCTAAAGAACCATTTGCTTTCACGCAAAACTTTAAGCCAAAAATGAGTAAGCCAAAATTTGACCAATGTAAAATAACCTTTGATGCAATCAACAATATGTTTGAAGTGAAACTTATTGACTAATGAGTTATTCAGATTTATTTTCAATAGCTAATAAATTTGTTTTAATTGGTTGGTTGCTTCTCTTAATTGCCCCAAAGTGGAAATACACTACGGTTATTTCCACTTCAATAGTAGTACTTATACTTACTTTACTTTATTCAGTTTTGATAATTCACCAACTACCTTATTTTGGTTGGAGAAGTTTTAGCGCCTTAGAAAATGTAAAGAAACTTTTTCAAAAAGACGAAGCTCTGCTTGCGGGTTGGGTGCACTATTTAGCATTTGACCTTTTAGTTGGAATCTATATTACAAAGCAAACCCATTCATTAAAATTAATTCATTTAGTCAACATATTTTTATTGCCAATAACTTTTTTATTTGGTCCTTTGGGCTATACATTATTTGTGCTAATTAAATTTTCAAAATCAAAATATGAATATTATAAAAGAAACCCGTTGGGTGAAATTAAATTAATTGATTTTTGATGTTATTT
>NZ_NOXX01000223.1 GCF_002251775.1 Flavobacterium aurantiibacter | reverse complement strand
TTTTCTATAACTTAAGAGTTGTTCTTCAAAACTATGAATGCCTTTTAATAGTCTCAAGTTAGTTGTTTTGTTCCTTAAAATCGGTGGTTCATCAGTCATTTTCAAGGTTCATCATAAATTGTATTTGCTTTTTTAAAGCCAAGTATAGTTTTGTGTAAAATCTAAATTTAATTACTATGAGAAAAAATGTATTTATGTTTTTTTTATTGCTTTCCTTTTTTAGCTATGGGCAAAAAAAGGTCACAGTTTCAGGGTATGTGGAGGATAAGAAGACAGGAGAGAAGTTATTGGGTGTTAGTGTTTATTCGAGCACTAAGGCTGGTAATACTACTAATGAATATGGGTATTATTCCCTATCTTTAGAAGAGGGAAAGCATACTTTGTATGTAACTTTTATTGGATATAAAACTATTGAACAGGAGATAGTGGTAAAATCAAATACCATTATTGATTTTAAGTTAGAGGAAAACTCATTGATTTTAGAGGAGGTAGTTGTAAATAAGCCAAAAGGGGAAAATAAAGTTAGAAATGTTGAAATGAGTGTGAATACATTAAAGGCTTCAACAATTAAAAAACTACCCGCAATTTTAGGTGAGCCAGATGTTATCAAATCAATACAGCTTTTGCCTGGTGTCTCCAGCACTAATGAAGCATCGTCGGGGTTTAATGTTAGAGGTGGGAATGCTGACCAGAATTTAATTTTACTTGATGACGCAACAATATATAATGCCTCTCATTTATTTGGTTTTTTTTCTGTGTTTAATTCAGATGCTATCAAAGATGTAAAGTTGTATAAAGGGGGTATTCCTTCGAGTTTTGGTGGACGATTATCTTCGGTTTTGGATGTAAGACAGAAAGAAGGAAATAAAAAGAAGTTTAATGGTGAGGCTGGTATAGGTTTAATTTTAAGCCGGGTACTGGTTGAAGGGCCAATAAAAAAAGATTCATTAGGAAATGGGAGAGGGTCTTATATGTTTGCTGGAAGACGTTCATATGTTGATGCCTTTACGTTTTTAGATGATGAATTTAAAGATAATGTACTTTTCTTTTACGATTTAAATTTAAAAGCAAATTACGATTTGGATAAGAAGAATAAACTTTTTCTTTCTGGGTATTTTGGTAGAGATCGATTTGAATTACCTAAATTTTTGGGTACCTCTTGGGGTAATATTGTAGGAACCTTACGATGGACAAATTCGATTAATGAAAATCTATTTTTTCAATCTTCATTTATTTTTTCAAACTATGATTACTCCTTAGATAATTTGCGGTCAGGTTCAGAGTTTCAATGGAACTCAAATATCACAAACTTTAATTTTAAACCAAAGTTAACATGGTATGCTAGTTCAAAAGCAACAATCAAAGGTGGAATTGATTTTACATCCTATAAGTTTAATCCCGGTGAGATTTCATCTCTAAATGGGTCAAGTATAATCGCTCAAAAATTTCAAAATAACTCAGCATTAGAAAATGGACTTTACATTGATGCAGAGTTTGACTTAACAGAAAAACTGAACATTCAAACAGGTTTTCGTTTTTCAAATTTTATGCGAATGGGTAACGAGAATATACGCTTGTATGCCACAGGAAGTCCGTTAACTTATGATCCAATTTATGGTGTTTATGAAGAAAATGAAGTTATTGGTGAAAAAAACTATGGTTCGGGAAGCATAATAAAACAATTCAATGCTTTAGAACCAAGGTTTTCCCTTCGTTATTTGTTAAGTGATCAAAACTCGTTTAAAGCAAGTTACAATCGAATGTATCAATATATTCACTTAGTAACGAATACCACTTCCCCAACTCCTCTAGATGTTTGGACACCTAGTGGCCCCTATATTCGCCCTCAGTTTGCTGATCAAGTCGCTGTTGGTTATTTTTCAAAAATTAAAGAAGATAAATTTGATTTTTCAGTGGAGGCCTACTACAAAAAGTTATCGAATGTGACTGATTTTAAAGATGGTGCGGACTTACTTTTTAGAGAGGATGTTGAAACACAAATTATTCAAGGTGAGGGTAGGGCTTATGGTATTGAGTTTTTATTGAATAAGAATAAGGGAAATTTGACAGGTTGGTTAAGTTACACCATATCACGAAGTGAGAATAGAATTAACGGAATAAATAATGGTGAATTTTATGCTAACAATGCAGATCAGTTGCATCGATTGAATCTAGTTGGTCTTTTAAAAACGAATACTCGTTGGGATTTTGGAGGTGTTTTCACATTTAGTACAGGTAGACCAGTGACCTATCCTACAGGTAGATATGAACAGAATGGACTTGTAGTTGCTGATTATAGCAATCGAAATGCCAACCGATTACCTGTTTATCATCGTTTAGATATTTCAGCGACTTTAAATCCAAAAAAAGATAGTAATAGAACAGGAAAGTGGATTTTTAGTATTGCAAATTTATACAATCGTCAAAACGCCGCTTCAATTTTCTTTAGAGAGGTTAGTGAAGTAAATGGAGTGGAGACAGCTACCGGAAATACAGAAGCCACTCGCTTATCTTTTTTTGGGATAGTACCGAGTGTTACTTATGAGTTTAAATTTTAGAATGAAAACGAGAAATATTTATTAATGAATTTTAAATATCGAAAAATGGAAAATTTAAAGAATATGAACAAGTTAATCCAACAGTTTGTTATAATGGTTTTTCTTTTAATAGGGCTTACTTCTTGTGAAGAGGATGTTACAAGTGATATTTCATTAAACTCTGTTGAGAGATTGGTTATTGAAGGTGGAATAGAGCGAAACTCAGGCAATTCTACTCAAAAAATAAGATTGACTAAAACGCTTCCTTTTTTAACCAATTCTAGCAACCCATTTGTCTCAGATGCCACGGTTACAATAACTGATGGAACAACAACATGGAATTTAATACATACCCAGAATGGTTTTTACGAAACGAATAGTTTATTGCCGCAAATTGGTAAAACGTATACTATCACTATAGTGTGGAATAATGAAACGTATACAGGCTCAGATACCTTATCAGAGGTCCCTCCTTTTGATAATTTTTACTATGAGTTTGAAGAGGAAACCTTGTTTACGGATGAAGGATATTTTTTAAAATTTGACACTACAGATCCCGTAGGAGTTGAGAATTATTATTATTATCGTGTATTTAAGAATAATATTTTTACTATTGTACCTGACCCAGGAAACGCTGAGACATTAATTGTGTCTGATAGATTTTTTGATGGACAGCAAAGAGTGGGAATTAATCCTAATGAAGAAGTTTCATTCGTAGTTGGTGATCTTGCTAAAGCACAACAATTAGGTATTTCTAAAAAGTACTATCAATTTTTATTTGAGTTATTCACTCAAACAGGTAATCAAGGTATATCTTTTATAGGTAACCCTCCTCCAGCTTCCATAAAAAGTAATATTGTTAACATCACGAATCCAAAGAATAGAATTTTAGGTTTTTTTTATGCTGTTGATATTGTTGAATCGGCTATACTTATACAATAACATATTATTCGATGAAAATTAGGCTATTACTGTATTTTTTTTTATGTTTTATTTTTTGTTTTCTAAATTTTTTAGAAGACTTGCAAGAGGCTTCATTGCCTCTTGCTTTAACTGAAGTAATACTTATTTTTCCTATGAGTTTTGGTTTTACTTTGGGAGTGTTTTTTATTTACCGAAGGATCGTGAAAATACCTTTTTATTTAAGTAAAAATGAACTAAATCGGAAATTATTCCTTTACAGCATAGGAATTGTTATTGTGCTTTTGTTAAGTCTCATTTTGAGATTTATATCACTTCAATTATTTAATGATGATAAAAATTCTCAGTTTTTCGACACCCTTTTTTTCGCATTTTTTGGAATAGTGGGAGTATTTGTATTTTTTGTGTTTTCAATTGAAGCCTATTTGGCTTCGGAACAGCAAAAAAATGAATTGAGAATTAAACTGTATGAAGTTGAGCTGGATAGTTTGAATGATAAATATATTTCTTTAAAAAATCAATTGAATCCACATTTTATTTTTAATTGTTTCTCTAACATAGTTAGTTTAATTGATAAAGATTCTGAAAAGGCTATTCGATTTGTTGAAGAGCTTTCCAGTGTTTTTCGATATAATTTAACAACTTCTGAGGAGCTTTTGGTGAAATTATCCGATGAGCTAAAGCTATTAGAATCTTACATAAAACTTCAAAAAATTCGACATGAAGGGAGTTTGCATTTTGACATTAAAATTGACGCCTCAAAACTACCATTTTTGATTCCTCCTTTAACCTTAGAAGTATTGGTTGAGAATTCATTAAAGCATACAATTTTTGATAAATCAAATCCATTATATATATCCATATATTCAATAGGTGATTTGCTCGTAATAGAGAACAACTACAGTCCAAAAGCAATTATGGAAACTGAATCATTGGGTATAGGATTAAAAAGCATTGAAAAACAGTTTAGACTTCTCGGAAAAAAACTACCTACATTTAAAATTGAGAATAATTTGTTTAAAGTTGAACTTTCTCTAATTGATCCCTCAGATGCTTAAAGTGGTTATAATAGAAGATGAGTACCTAATTGCGGAGCGGTTAAGTTCTATGTTATTGTCTCTTGAACATGAAATAATTGTTGATGCCATATTAAGTTCAGTAAAAGATGCTATCTCTTATTTAAGAGATAACAAGCCAGATTTAATTTTTCTAGATATTAATCTTTCAGATGATTATTGTTTTAACATATTTGAAGAAGTCAATGTGACTAGCCCAGTGATTTTTGTTACTGCTTATTCAGAATATGCTATTAAAGCCTTTGAAGTAAATAGTATTGATTATTTATTGAAGCCCATAACAATTTCAAATTTAAAACGAAGTTTGGATAAGTTTCAAAGAATAACAGTCTTGCCTAATTACAGTGAGATTTTGAAAAAAAGGGAATCAAGATATAGAAATCGTTTTTTAGTTAAGTATTCTAACCAACTACTATCAATTAACATTGATGATATTGCCTATTTTTTTTCTGAAGATAAGTGGACCTTTTTGTGTTTAAAAGACGGTAGGAAGTTACCAATTGAGTTTAGTTTGAAAAAGATTGAAGATGAAGTTAATCCTCAGTTTTTCTTTCGGATAAACAAGAAATTTTTGGTGTCCCATGAATCCATCAATACGATGCACTATGTATCCAAGATGCGAATCAGGTTAAATCTTAAACCAAATTTTGAGAGTGAACCTATTTTTGTAGCTATTGAAAAGTTAGGAAGTTTCAAAGTATGGCTGTCTAGTTAGGATACATTAGTTATAATTTAAGATGTAAATCTAATTTTAGTCCAGTTGTATATTCAGTCTTTACCTTTTTGTTAGTTATTTTGTAAAGACAAAAAGTAAGGATTCAAATAAAAGAAGTTTTTGCAGTCAAAAGTCAGCAGTCGTCAGTAACTAAACTCCTACCCCATAATACGCTTTATACCAATCGACAAAAGCCTTTACCCCCTTATCCAAGTCGGTTTGGGGTTGATAATGAAAATCGCGTTGTAATTCGGAGACATCGGCCCATGTCCGTGCAACGTCACCAGGTTGCATAGGAAGCCATTTCTTTTGAGCATTAATCCCTGTGCGGTGTTCGATGGCTTCAATAAAATCCAACAACCTAACCGGTTTACTATTCCCAATATTATACATCCCATAGGGTTTCGTGTAGGCACCAGACGCTAAAGCTGCAACGATGGCCTCCATACCTTGGGTAATATCATCGACGTAGGTAAAACCACGGGATAATTCGCCATGATTAAAAACATCAATTGGTTTTTGATTGAAAATGGNATAACTGGTGGTAACAGGCGTTTGGCAAAAAAGCGGGTTCAGTGCTTAAATGAAGTTTTGTGCTTCGTATCAAATTCAGTGCTGGCAGACAGTTTTGCGCTCCGAAATCCGCTTCTTCGCCAAGCGCCAAACCGTTGTATGCAAGCAAAACAGACATTCCTAAAAATATGAACAATCATTTACAAAGTGACATTGACCATTTGGATGGTTTACTTGAAAAAGTTAAACTTCAAGGTTTAGATTATTTGAACAATTTAAACAGTAGACCAACTTCTAAAACTCATAGAATTGAACTTAAAGACAAATTACCTCAGAAGGGCATTGGAACAGTTGGGGCTTTGCAAAAATTTAATGAACGGTTTGAGCCAATTATGGTTTCTTCATCGGGACCGAGATATTGGGGTTATGTAACAGGTGGGACAACACCAGCTTCTATTGTTGGTGATTGGCTGACCAGCATCTATGACCAAAACTCACAAGAAATAGACGCACAAGGGGATATTTCAGCAAATATTGAATTTGAGACAATAAAACTTTTATTAGATTTATTTGAATTACCGAAAGACTATTTTGGTGGCTTTGTAACGGGGGCAACAATGTCCAACTTCACTTGCCTTGCTGTTGCACGGCAGTGGTTAGGGAAACAATTTGAAAAGGACTTTGCAAAAGAAGGGGTTACTCAGAAAATAAATATCCTGACAGCAACACCTCATTCATCTGCATTGAAAGCCCTTTCACTATTAGGAATTGGGAGTAGTAATATTATAAAAGTAAAAACAAAAGAAGAAAATCGAGAAGCAATAGATATATCGGATTTTGAAAATAAAATAGAAACATTAAAAGGCGAACCTTTTATATTTATTGGAAGTGGTGGAACAGTAAACACAGTTGATTTTGATGACTTTGTAAGTATTGCGAAACTCAAAATAAAGTATAATTTTTGGTGGCACATTGACGCTGCATTTGGAGGCTTTGCTATATGTTCCGACACACACAAACATTTACTAAAAGGGTGGGAAACATCAGACAGTATTACTATTGATTGTCACAAATGGCTAAATGTTCCATATGAAAGTGCGGTTTGTTTTGTAAAAGAGAAATACAATATTTTACAAGTTGATACTTTTCAAAATTCAAATGCACCATATTTGGGCGACCCTATGGAACACTTCGACTACCTGAATTTTTTGCCCGAAAATTCAAGACGTTTAAAAGCTCTACCAGTTTGGTTTTCATTAGTTGCATATGGCAAAGAAGGAATAAAAGATATTGTTGAAAACAACATTAAAGTTGCTCAACTCTTTGGACAGTTGATTAAGAAAGATAAAAACTTTGAACTATTGACACCAGTGAGGTTGAACACGGTTTGTTTTACATTAAGTGGAACTGACAATCAAGAAAAAGTAAAGCCCTTTTTAAGAAAGTTGAACGATACAGGGCAGGTTTTTATGACACCAACAAAATATAACGACAAGATTGGAATTAGAGCAGCTTTCGTAAATTGGAGAACGACAGAGGAAGATATCAAACTTGTAACTGAATTGATGAGAAAAATAATTAATGAAGCGTAAAATTGCCTGCATACAACAGCGGTTTGGCGAAAANTCAAACCCTGTTATTTTTTAACTTACACACTTTGCGGGATAGTGTCGACAGTAATAAACTCAACATTTGTAATTCTATTTGGCATTTGTGCAAATGTTGAGCTAACGTTTTTCAAATGCCCCACCATCGCCAATACCCAAAACGTTAGCTTCAATTGCCTGCCAACGCACAGTTTTTTGTTTCAATAATTTTACCAAGTTTTATTGCAAACACTCTGTAATTTGGTGCGCCCCATTGTTTTTTACCCTCTTTTACTTCAATGCCTTTACATTCAATTATAATTGTTGGAGCATCTTTTGAGTATCCATTTTTAAAAACAATGGTACTATACTCTTTACATTTGTTTTCAGCATTACATAGCAAGGTAAAATTATAAGATGTTCCACATCCTTGTATTCCTGCAAGTCGCTTCATCCAATAATCTTTAACTTCTCTGTATTCCTCTTTCTTTTCGCCTGATAGTATCATATCAAACCATTTCTTTTTTAGTGTTAAGTGTAATGTTTCCATATTTTAATTTTCGTTTATAAATCCCACGCAAGGCAACTAAAGCTAACAGCGTATAAAAAACATTAAAACGATTTTTTATACGCATCACGTTACAAGCAACCCCTGAACGCCACCGAACATTCAAACACATTTGTTTTTTCCATCCGCACAAATCCAACGCTAAAAACCAAAAAAGCTTTAATTTTCCCAACGCTACAATTAAAAACAACAATTCAACTCTTTTAAAAGCTATTTGATAAGCAAAATTGTATCTTTGCAAAGATTGTAAAAATTTGATTTCAATTAGAATGTACAATAATATCCCTGAATTACTCAGAAAAGAAGCCGTCCAAAGATTATTTGCCACCAATACGTTTAACAACAGTTGGATTATTTGGAAACCGGAGATTCAAAGAATACTCGGAGATAACTTTGACGAAAATGCTCTTTTAAATTTAGGAGATTTTCTAACTCAAATTTTCAGAACAACAGGAACTTCAGGACGAGGACAAGGAGAACTTTCGGGAGGTGGAGCAGCTTGGGAATCTTTAATTTGTTGGTATATTAATCTTTGTACGGTTGGTTCTCGCATTGTAGCAGTTAAAAAAATGAGTTTAGTACCTGAACCTATTCGTGACGCAATTACTGTAAACTATGGAAATTTTGGTTGTAACACGGAATCCGATATTACAATTTTAATTTTTCCAAACCTTCCCGAATACACACAAGACATAAACACGCTAAATATTCAAAACAATCAGAATCAAGAACTTCCTGTATTAAACAGAAATGGAAAACTTAATTTGAATGCTTTAAATTTCTTAGCATCAAGAGATTTTCAACAATATGAAATAGGAATAATTCAATGTAAAACCAATTGGAATGATAACGCCCAAATTCCAATGCTTTGGGATATGATATATTCTGCTGGTGGTTTCCGTGGTAGAAATATCACAATCGGCAAAAATGGATATAGTATTCAAAACATACATCAATTTACCTATTCATTTGTAACAGTACCTTCCAATCAAAATCAAAATTATTCTTCAAATCAAGTTGCCGTAAAGCGAGTAACAAATCTTTCAGGTGGAAATTATTGGGGACAACCAACAGAGCAACACGTTGCTAAATCAATTAAAGAAATATTTACAAATAACTTTAATAACGGAACAAGCGGGATAAGGAATGGTATTAGAAACGCTATTCCGAAATTTAATCCCAATCAAGTGCTTTCATACTTCGATATTATTTGATATTTTTTAAAATTTCTAATGCTACGGCTCGTGCCATTAAAGGTGGAACTGCATTACCAACCAAAGTAAATTGGGGTACTTCAAATTTTCTTTTGTTACCACCAGTCGAGCGTTTGCCTTGAAAAACAAAGCTATCATCAAACGACTGTAAACGAGCCATTTCACGAACGGTTAAAGCTCTCGGACTTGCGTAATGAATATAATCATCGGCAATGGTCATAATCGTAGAACTCTGTCCATCTGCCTTTAAAACATTGTAATTTCTTTTCTCCGAGTTCAAGCCTATTATTTTTAATTGTTCTTTGGCTTCATCGTAATTTCCAGTTTCTAAAATCACAGATAAACGCTTAAGTACATCATTATTTTGCTTGCTGGTTTTGTGATTTTGCAACGGAGCAACAAGATGTGTTAAACCATTTTCCAACTCTTCAAAATTCCGAACATAAAAAGGATTTTTTGCATTAGTAAACCGTCCGTTTAATCTACCTTTTCTCGACCATTCAGCATAAGTTAATCCCTTTTTTGTGTCGAATTTTCCGTCAATAGAACGCTTTTTCAATAAGCCTTTCATTTGTTCGGTCGTACCGTTGTATTTTGACTTTAAATCGATGTTTTCGTAATTAAATTTTTCATCATCATTTCCAATAAAATCCAAATCATACAAAGCTTCAAATACGGTAACTTTTTCGTTTTGAGAAACAGTCGCAGGAACATTTTTGATTAGTTTTTGGTCTTTACGACAACCAATAAACAATACCCTTTCCCGATTTTGTGGAACACCATAATCGGAAGCCAAAGCAACAAAAGGTTGGTCAATATTATATAAACGAATATGAGATAAAATTTCGTTCAATTCATTTTCAATATTCTGTTTTTTTGCGATTTCACTCAATCCTTGCACGCATTCATCAAACGAATAATTGTAGATTTCTAAAGCCAAAATAATATCTGCAATTTCATTCTTAAACGCATTGGAAGGATTTAATTTTTGAAAAGCATTATGCACTTCTTCAATGATATTGTTTGGCTCAATTGACACCAAAAATTCATCAAACTTTGGAGCAAAAAAATCATTGTCTAAATCGCTATGATTTTTCTCTTGAATAACTTTTTTGCGTATACATGCCAATTCTTTCGCTCGCTTCAACAAATTAAAACCGTGACGAATAGTCGAAAAATTTATATCCGTTTTACTAGTTTTGTAATCTGCAATTTTTGGAGCAAGACCACGAAATTTATTTTCAATATTCTGAATATAACTTTCCCGAATAGTGTCTAAATCCTTATCAACCGCTTTTTCAAAATTCAGCCGTTGCAAATAACAGTCGAGTAAAAATTGATTTTCTGTATTTACTTTTTTAAGGTTAGCAACAAAATGAATTAATTGATGAAACTCTTTTAAATCAATAATTGAGCGAATTTCTTGCAAAATCATTTCCTTGATTTTCCCGCTCTCTTTTGTCAAAATCCCTTTCACATTTTCCATTACAAAATACTTCGGGCGAAGAAGTTTTATCACGTTCAAGTAATGAGCAAACAAATCATCTTTCTTGTCAAATTTTTTCCGCTTTCCAGCCAAACTAAAACTCTGACAAGGTGGTCCTCCACAAACTACATCTATGGTTTGACCTTTTATTTTTTTCAAAAGATTGTCAATAAAATTATGCTCCGTAATATCTTGTCGAAGAAATTCCGCATCCATTCCTAATTGATAATTGTAACGAGCCAAATGCGTTAATTCACAATTTTCATTTATATCACTTGCCAAACGAAAATCATAAAACTTGTTTCCGTACTCCGCTTGTAAAAAGCCCTCACTAAAACCTCCTGCACCAGCAAATAAATCCAAAAATGTAATTTTCTGCATAGCTTTATATTCGGTCGGGTCTTCACAAACCATTGACACGTCAGTATTTTGTTTGCGGCTATTAACAAGTGACAAAATCTTTTCCTTTACTTTTTTATCGGTAAACTGACTATGCGGTGCTGTTTCAAAATGCTTTTCAACTTCTTGCTTTAAAAACAACAAGAACTTATTGATTGACTTATGCGTGTATTCTGTTTCCTTGACCAATTGTTTTTTTGCATCCCAATCTTTCTTTAAAACCTTTTCACCAGTCGCAACTTTGACTTGCACATCTTTTTGCCTTAAAACCAAATGAATTGGATAGTGCTTCGACTTATCAGCCTTATCTAAATAAAATTTGACATTTACCATATTGCGGACATTTTTACGGACACGGACAAATTTACGGACAAATTTCAAATAGACAAGAAGAATTGCAACTTTTTTTACCCAACGCACAAGTAGCATAAACCAGCTCACAAAGCCAAACTTGAAAAAGAGTGTGCTTTTCCCTTTGCAGACCTGCGCTAACTTGACAATATAGAACTTCGAAAGAAGGAAGGGCAGCTTGTAACAGCACCTACCCAAAAGTGGCGGCTTAGTGCTTCATTAGACAGTTAATCGTATATTTGAAGTGCAGTTTTCAAATGAAGTTAAAAAGTAAAACGCCACCTTCGGGTGGCTGCAAAACGATGTGGCGAAAGGCGCGCCTTCCACCATATCAATACACGCCCTTCGCACATCTACGCGTTTCGCAAAATGCGAACCTCGCTCTCCGAAGTCTCCCGACTTCGGAGTATTTATTTAAAAGGTATGAAAGTGGTTAGAAAGCACTGTAACTGTTTTTACCTTGCTCTCCGAAGTCTCCCGACTTCGGAGTAATTGTTTAAAACGTAGTAAAGTAATTTAAGAACACTTTAGCTGTTTTTACTACGTCGTAAGTGTCCAAATTCAGATGATTTTGTAGTGCGTTAATTTGTCATACCTCAAAGTCGGGAGATTTTGCACAACGAACGAAAGGAAATGAATTTATCGCTGCAATTTGCTGTGATAATAAGTTAAGCTTGTTTTTGAAAATTGAAAAATGGTAGAGACTTCACTAATTTACCGTACGTTATCTGCAATTTGACTAAGTCGAAAATCAATACTTCGCAAGACAAATACAGGTTCTTGATATTGATCCTAAAGGGTATTGGGTTTTAATCTTTCATCTATAGGCAATTCCAAGAATTCAAGAATTTCAACCTTGCCGAATTCTTTATACAATGGATTAAGAATAATGTTATGCTCCAAGGGAACAATAGTCGACGGGACTCTCAAGGCAAAAAAATCTCTATTCTTTGCTAATGTAGAAAACACTTCTGTTGTTTTAGCCGAGTAAGGGTATTTATTCCATTCTTCTGGAAGGGCATCTAGGTCACTTACAATAAATTCAGCTGGAATTTCAATTTTTGCCACTAGAATTTTCTTAGGTAGATTTGCAATATCATCAGAATGTACATAGTACTCCAGAAGTGCAAGTGCTACATTTTCAGAGCAATATACCGCACGAGTTCCAACTTCATTCCACCTGCCACCTACCTTCTCAGCACCAATTCCAGATAATGTAGAATCTTTATATTTTATGTTAGCAACTCGATATACAATCATTAACTGTAAACATTGTATTGTATTCTAACAATCTCATTTTCCACAATGTCAAATCCAAAGCTACTATCTAATAAATCAAAAGGTTTTTTATTGCCAAGAGCTTTTGATGGCGTTATCAGCCATCTTTTAAAATCATCAGGACTATCAAATACCTCAAACCCTAATCCGAATAAGCGTGATATTTCATAAATTCTTTCGGAAGTTTCTTTGCTATATACCTTCTTCTTTTGCATGCTACTTATTGAAGTTGGTAAAATATCTTCAAACTCCTTTTCCCTTGCACCTATGCTTGCTATTAAGTCCTTCCAATCATTCTTTTTGACTCCATCTCTAATTCTAGTAATTAATTCCAACTTGTAACTTGGCGCATCTTTGGGATGATAAACGACCCATGTTGGTGAGAATTTATCAACAGAAGTTGATTTTTCACTTTTGGTGGCAGCACTGAATTTCACTCCTCTATCTACCACTATTTTTGTTGGTGCTTTCATATTCAGAATTGCATTTTTACAATTAATATAGAGTAAATTTACGCTTTAATCTCTACTTAGCAAGTATTTGTATTAAATTCTAATACATAAATCTGAAAATGAGGAACAAACTGACGCTGTCAGCGGTAGCTGTTGCACAGCCTCTTTTAAAAAGTAAAATGCATAAGCCTCGCTCTCCAAAGTCTCCCGACTTCGACGTACTCGCTCTCCGAAATCTCCCGACTTCGGAGTAATCATTTAAAACATAGTAAAGTAATTGATGAGCATTTTCGCTATTTTTTCTATGTAATTCAATTGATTTTCTAGTGTGTTATATTGTCATACCTCAAAGTCGGGAGACTTTCCGGAGCTCGGGGTAGGCTCCCCATTTGGAAATAAAAAAGCATATACGTATTTTTGATAAAAAGATACGTATCATGACAACTAAACTTACTTTGACCGTAGAAAAATCTGTTATCGAACGTGCAAAATTGTATGCGAAAAACACAGGAAGAAGTCTTTCAGAACTTATCGAAAATTACTTGATTACAATCACGGAAGATAGTATCGATGGTGAGTTATCGCCTAAATTACAGAAGATAGTTGGCGTGGTAAGTCTGCCAGAAAATTTTGACGAAAAAGAAGAATTGCGCTCGGCATTGGAAAAGAAACATTTATGAAAAAGTTGTTTTTAGACACAAATGTTATCGTCGATCTAATTGCTGACAGAAACCCTTTTAGTAAACACGCTATTCAAATATTTCGGAAAGCGGAATTGAAGGAAGTAGAGCTTTTCGCTTCATCACATTCGATTATTACCACGCATTATTTACTGAAAAAGTATTTGGGAGAAAAAGAACTTCGAGAAGTTTTATATAATCTTCTTGATTACATAACTGTGGTCGCTGTTGATGCAGCTGTTTTAGAGAAAGGACTACGATCAAAACACAAGGACTTTGAAGCTGCGATTCAAATACTTTGTGCGTCCTCGATCGAAAACATTGATTGTATTGTTACTCGCAATACTAAAGATTTTAAAACAAGTGAAATTCCCACGTTTAATCCGGATGAAATATTGAGTATATAATTTGCCTCGCTCTCCGAAGTCTCCCGACTTCGGAGTACTGTTTCAAAAAGTAAAAAACGTTATAACCCCATTTTATCTGTCGGCGAAATCTCGTTACGACGCGCATTTGGGCCATTTTTCAGAGCGCTAGCAGAAACGTTTCAACCCAAAGACGTATTTCGGTGCACGATTTCCTAGCCCCGACAGACGCGGAAAACCCACAGCCGAAAAACCGATTTTTTACCGCAGCGGCTGGGCGATTTTATGAGCCACAGCAAGCGCGCGTAAAAAACGATTTTTTGGCGCGGATTTGCAGCAAATGGCGGGATTAGCTTCTGAAAAACCGTACTTCGTTAGATTTTATTGGAATATTCCGGAATTCGAAAAGAAATTCACCTTTTAATCAATTGTTTAGCTGTTTACTACGCGCGATTTTCACATCGGATTCAGAATAGTATTCATAAAAAAAGCGCCGATTTTTCAACCGACGCTTATCTATATGCAAAATTGAAATTAGAAGCAGTACTCGTTTGCAGCGATTAACTTTGCTGCAATTTGTTCGCGTAAGCCTACTATATTTGGCATATTGGTGTACTTGGTGAAACGACGCAAGCCCATGAGCATCATGCGCTGCTCGTCGCCCGAAGCAAAAGATACAATGCTCTCTTTTCCTTTTTGCGAAATCACGTCGACAGCTTTGTATAAATACAATTGTGCCATAGCAATTTGCTCTTTACACGCATCTTGACCCACTTTTTTCGCCAATTTCTCGGTTCTCAAAATAGTTGATTCGGCCATATAAATTTCGATGAGCATATCGGCCGCAGCCATCAATAATTGCTGGTGTTCCTCCAAATCTGGACCAAACTTTTGAACCGCAGAACCTGCAACCATCAAAAATGCTTTCTTCAAACGAACAATCATGTCTTTCTCTTCCGAAAACAATTCGCTGTAATCTGGAATGTCGAAATCCGGAATGCCCATCAATTCTTCGGCTACTTTCATTGCAGGTGCGAGTAAATCGACGTGACCTTTCATGGCTTTTTTGATCAACATTCCTACCGACAACATGCGGTTAATTTCGTTTGTGCCTTCGTAAATCCGCGAAATACGGGCATCACGCCAAGCGCTTTCCATAGGCGTATCTTCCGAAAATCCCATACCACCCAAAATTTGAATGCCTTCATCGGAACAGTTTTGGATATCTTCTGAAACGGCCACTTTCAAGATCGAACATTCGATGGCAAATTCTTCAACACCTTTTAATTCGGCTTCTTGATGCGATTCGCCCGCTTCTTCGCGCAGTTTAATTCGATTTTCAATGTCTTTTGACGCGCGATACGTAGCACTTTCTCCGGCATAACAGCTCGTTGCCATTTCCGCCAATTTGTATTTGATGGCACCAAAACTTGAAATTGGCACGTTAAATTGCACGCGCTCGTTGGCGTACTTCACGGCACCGCTGGTTACGCGACGCTGTGCATCTAAACAAGCTGCCGCCAATTTAATGCGCCCCACATTAAGGGCATTCATGGCAATTTTAAAGCCATTTCCGCGCTCTGAAAGCATATTTTCTACGGGCACTTTAGTTTCGTTAAAGAACACTTGTCGTGTACTCGATGCACGGATTCCGAGTTTATGCTCTTCTTCGTTCATAGAAATTCCGTTCGACGGATCGTTTTCTACGATAAATCCGGTGATGTTTTTATCGTTTTCGATTCGTGCAAATACGATAAAAAGGTTACAGAATCCGGCGTTTGAAATCCACATTTTCTGTCCGGTAATGCTGTAGTGTGTTCCGTCTTCGGAAAGTACGGCTTTAGTTTTTCCGGAGTTGGCATCGGATCCAGCGCCGGGTTCGGTAAGGCAGTAAGCGCCAAACCATTCTCCGCTAGCCAATTTAGGTACGTATTTTGCTTTTTGGGCTTCAGTACCGTAAAGGGTAATTGGCATGGTTCCGATTCCGGTATGCGCGCCGAAAGCGGTTGAGAATGAGCCGGTAGCTCCCGAGATGTAGTCGCACACTAAAACGGTGTCGACAAATCCCATTCCCATTCCGCCGTAGGCTTCTGGAACGGCAACGGAAAGGAATCCCATTTCGCCAGCTTTTCGCATACACGCTTCGGTAAAGGCGTAATCTTTTTTCTCAAAACGGTCTTTGAATGGCCAAACTTCTTTGTCGATGAACTCTTTTACAGAGTCACGCATCATAAGTTGCTCTTCAGTATAATCTTCCGGTGTGAATACATCTTCACAAGCTGTTTGTTTAACGAGGAATTGTCCTCCGCGGGTTACATTGTTCATAGTTTTGCTTTTAAGAGGCTAGAGACGAGAAACGAGAAACAAGACTTGATGAGTTCCTTCTAATTTGTTGATGAATCCAGTCATCATTTTTTGGAATTCGTCTAGTTTGTCTTCAATCGCCTTTGCCTTATCGTTATCTAAATAATTATTTTGATGTGCTATTAAAATTTGTGTTTGTACTTCAAATGATGAACCTAAGCTGATATTGAGAAAATGCAAGAAATAATTATTTCCGCGATTCGAACCCTCTGCAATATTAGAGGCCATGGAAACAGCGGCTCTATTTAGCTGACTTGACAAGCCGTATAGTTCGTGTTTTGGAAAATCCTGCGTTGCTTTATGAATGTCCAACGCAATTTCCATCGCAAGATTCCAAATTTTTAAATTTTTAAAATTGTGTTTCATTATCTCTAATAATCTCGCTTCTCTCCCGATAGCCATCGGGACTCGCTTCTCTCCCGATAGCCATCGGGACTCGCTTCTCGCTTCTACAAAATCTCAAACACTCCAGCGGTTCCTTGTCCGGTGCCGACGCACATGGTTACGAGTCCGTATTTTAGGTTGCGGCGTTTCATTTCGTCGAACAGTTGTACGGTGAGTTTTGCTCCAGTGCAACCTAGCGGATGGCCCAAAGCAATGGCACCTCCGTTTACGTTGATGATTTCTGGATTGAGTTGCAACTCGCGAATAACGGCTAACGATTGTGCCGCAAATGCTTCGTTTAATTCGATTAACTGAATATCGTTTTGCGACAAGCCGGCTTGCTTTAAGGCTTTTGGAATTGCTTTTACAGGACCAATTCCCATAATACGTGGTTCAACGCCCGATGATGCAAAATTTACTAATCGCGCGATGGGCGTTAAATTATGACGCTTCAAAAATTCTTCACTTACAACCAGTACAAACGCAGCGCCGTCGCTCATTTGCGAAGACGTTCCGGCAGTTACGGTACCGTCGGCAGCAAAAACAGGGCGGAGTTTAGCTAAAGCCGCCAGGTTGGTGTCGGCACGTGGCCCTTCATCTTGAGTAACGATATACGATTTGGTTTCTTTTTTACCTTTTTCGTTTAAAAACGTTTGTTCAACAGTAATCGGAACAATTTGATTGTCGAATTTATTTTCGGCTATGGCTTTCAATGCTTTTTGATGCGATTCGAAGGCAAACTGATCTTGGTCCTCGCGACTGATGTTAAATTGTTTAGCTACAGCCTCGGCGGTAAGCCCCATGCCCCAGTAATAATCTTCGTGACCGGATTTAGCCACATCGTAGTCGGGTACTGGTTTGTATCCGCCCATCGGAATGTAGCTCATGCTTTCGGCACCACCTGCTAGGATACAATCGGCCATACCGCTTTGAATTTTTGCAGTAGCGATCCCGATAGTTTCTAAACCTGATGCGCAATAGCGATTTACGGTAACGCCAGGAACGTCTTCAACTTTAAGTCCCATGAGCGAGATTAGTCGCCCCACGTTCAGGCCTTGTTCGGCTTCAGGCATGGCATTTCCTACAATAACGTCGTCAATTTCTTTCTTGTCAATTTGTGGAAACTGCGCCATCAGGTAGGCAATGGTTTCTGCTGCCAGTTCGTCCGGACGTTTAAAACGGAACACGCCTTTCGGAGCTTTTCCTACGGCAGTTCGGTAGCCGGAAACGATATATGCTGTTTTCATGATTGTTATTTTTTGTTTAAGTATTAAGATTTGAGTATTAAGTATTAAGACTTATGTATTAAGTATTAAGACTTGAGTATTCAGTATTAAGATTTGTGTGTTAAGTGTAAGAATTTGATTTTAATGTCTTTATGCATATAAGTAACTACTAATTTTTAAACTTTTTATGTGCCTGCGTTTGATTACTGTAAACATTGAATCTGCTAGATGGACAAATGCCATTTTCAATAGAACATTCAGAAAAGACGCGTATGAATTCACTAAAAAGCTAGTACTGCCTTTTGAGTTTTTAAGCTGTTTCGTCACTATTATTCTTGAATGCATCTTACTTTACTTTTAGTGTTTTTTGAAATGCCAAATTCATATTCGAAACCTCAATCAGTTGTTCAATAAGCGGCTGTACCGTAGCCTCATCTAGTAATTTCAATTTTTGGGCAAGTATTAGTTGTGTCATTAATTCATAAGTCGAACCGTTCGCAATCGCTAAAAATTGAATAAACTCTTTTTCGTGATTTCTGCCGGCACCCTCAGCTATGTTTGAAGGAATTGATATTGCACATCTTTTTATCTGATTTGTTAAATTGTATCGTTCCTCTGCTGGTAAAGGCGCTGTTGCTTCATACACTCGAACTGCGATTTCTATCGCCTTTTGCCAGATTTTTAGCTTTTCAAAGTTGTGCATAAACCCATCAATTTCTTCAGTCTTAATACTAAGGTCTTAATACAACCATCTCACTTCTAATTCCGCAAAGGTTTACCCTTCGTTAGCATAAATTGAATTCGCTCTAATGTTTTACGCTCCGTACACAAGCTCAAAAATGCTTCGCGTTCGATGTCGAGTAGGTACTGCTCGGTTACGAGTGTTGGTTCGGATAAATCGCCGCCCGCCATGACGTAAGCGAGTTTATTTGCCATTTTCTTATCGTGATCCGAGATATAACTACCGGCTTTCATTTGGTCGGTTCCTACCAAGAACATACCCAAGGCTTGTTTTCCGAGTACTTTAATGTCTTTGCGTTTCACTGGTTGTGTATAGCCGGCTTCTGCCAGTAAGATAGCATGTTTCTTGGCTTCGTAAATCTGACGATCCTTATTCACAACTACTACGTCTTTATGTTTTTGCAACAATCCGGTATCGAAGGCTTCGTAGGCCGAAGTGGATACTTTTGCCATGGCGATTGTCAAGAAATACTCTTGCAAGACGTTTAATTCGACGTCGTTTTTGCGGAATAAATCCGATGCACGTAAGGCCATTTCTTTCGAACCGCCTCCGCCTGGAATAACGCCCACGCCAAATTCAACCAATCCCATATACGTTTCTGCGGCAGCTACCACTTTGTCGGCGTGCATGCTCAATTCGCAACCACCGCCAAAGGTCATTCCATGTGGCGCAGAAATTATCGGAATTGCCGAGTAACGCAAACGCATCATGGTATCTTGGAACAGTTTGATAGCCATGTTGAGTTCGTCGTATTCTTGCTCTACGGCCATCATAAAAATCATTCCTAAATTGGCGCCTACTGTAAAGTTTGCAGCCTGATTTCCGATCACCAATCCTTGGAAATCTTTCTCGGCTAAATCGATGGCTTTATTGATTCCTTGTAAAACTTCGCCGCCAATCGTATTCATTTTAGATCTAAACTCTAAGTTCAAGATACCGTCTCCAATATCCTGAATTACAGCACCCGAATTTGCCCACACTTTTTTGCTTTCGCGGATGTTGTCTAAAATAATGAAGCTTTCCTGACCCGGAATTACTTGGTAAGATTTTGAAGCGATGTCGTAAAAAAGAGTCTTCCCAGAATCGATTTTATAAAACGATTTGATTCCCGCTTGTTGCATGTCAGAAACCCAAGTGGCAAGCGTGCCTTTTTCGGCAGCAATGAGCTCGATTCCTTTTTCCAAGCCAACGGCATCCCAAATTTCAAACGGACCGTTTTCCCAACCAAAGCCCGCTTTCATGGCAGCATCTATTTTGAAAAGTTCGTCGGTGATTTCTGGAATACGATTCGCCACGTAGGCAAACATGGCACCTAAGTTGCGTCGGTAAAACTCGCCTGCCTTGTCTTTGCCAGTGATGAGCACTTTAAAACGATCTATCGGTCGTTCGATTGTTTTGGTGAGTTCTAAAGTGGCAAACGATGCTTTTTTGGCAGCGCGATACGTTAAGGTGTCCAAATCGAGGGTTAAAATTTCTTTGCCTTCTTTTTTGTAGAACCCTTCGCCGGTTTTGCTTCCTAGCTTGTTGGTTTCCATCATTTTTTGAATGAAATCGGGTAGTGCAAACAAATCGTGCGCCTCGTCGTTTGGTACACCTTGGTATAAGCCGTTTGCTACGTGTACCAATGTATCTAAACCAACAACGTCGACGGTACGGAATGTAGCCGATTTTGGCCTACCAATAACCGGACCCGTAAGTTTGTCGACTTCCTCAACGGTGAGTCCCATTTCTTTTACGAGATGGAATAAACTCTGAATACCGAATATTCCGATGCGGTTTCCGATAAAGGCAGGCGTATCTTTGGTAGTGATAGGAGTTTTTCCCAAGAATTTCTCGGCGTAGCTTTCTAAGAATTGCAATACATTTTTTGAGGTTTGTGGCCCAGGAATGATTTCGAACAATTTTAGGTAACGCGCCGGATTAAAAAAGTGTGTTCCGCAAAAGTGCTCTTGGAAATCGGCACTACGGCCTTCGCTCATCAATGCAATAGGAATTCCGCTGGTGTTCGATGACACAAGAGTTCCCGGACGTCGGTACTTGTCGATTTGCTCGAAAACTAGTTTTTTGATGTCCAGGCGTTCCACCACTACTTCGATAATCCAATCGACATCGGCAATACGTGCCATATCATCGGTGGTGTTTCCGGTGGTAATGCGTTGAGCGAAACTGCTGTGGTAGAGTGGGGCGGGCTTCGATTTAATTGCGTTAGCTAAATGCTCGTTCACAATTCGGTTTCGAACGGCTTTACTTTCTAGGGTTAGGCCTTTGGCTTCTTCGGCGGGCAGCAGTGCGTTTGGAACTATGTCGAGCAGCAAAACTTCGCAGCCGATGTTTGCAAAATGGCATGCAATTCCGGAACCCATGATTCCGCTGCCAATCACAGCAACTTTTTTAATAATTCTTTTCATTTGAAAGGAGTTCGTTTGTATTGAAAATAGATTTCTCTTGGATGAGTTCGTTTATTTTGTCGGCTACTTCAATGAAGTTGGCGAGTTGTTCGGGTGTAACCACGCTTTTTACCTTTTCGTTGAATCGAAGTACGGTTTCTTTTGAAAGTGCTCGTTTGTTTTTGCCTTCCTCGGTAAGGTAAATGAGTACGCCGCGTCCGTCGTCGGGGTTGGGTCGGCGTTCAATCAAACCGCGATCTTCCATCGATTTTAGGGTTCGGGTTACACTGGTAGCTTCCATTCCCATTCGTGGGCCAAGCGAAGTTGAGGGCGTTCCTTCTTCTTTATCGATCGATAGCAAAGCAAAACCAACTGCCATCGATGCGCCGTATTTGTTAGCTTCTTCGTTGTACATGCGGGCAACTGCTTGCCAAGTAGCACGTAATATATAATCGATTGTTTTTTCTTTCATAAGTCAACTACAACGATTTCAAAGATAACTAAAAATACTATGCACGCATACTATTTTAAATAAATTTTACTTTTTCTTAAAAAAAGTTGGACACGGGCGGCATTACAATCTGCTCAATGCGGTACAATCGGAGCCGCGAAATTATTCTAATTTATTTTTGTGGCTAAAGCATGCGGCGTTGATATTTTATCGATTATCTGAGGTTGATCAGCAACAGAACCCATCATACCGATTTATCGTCGCTGAATGAATTTGCAGAAGGTGGAAATGAAATGAATTTACCATCTGATGTGTCTTTAATGGGTAGCTAGTTCCGATTTTATCGAGTTAAAGACGAGTCCCGACATGTGTTGGGATAGTTCCGATAGCTATCGTAATTTCCTTTTTCCTTTTTTTCTATCTTAGTCTTTTTTCAATTATTTTCCATTTTTTCAAATTTTCTATTCTTCTATTTGTAGCTAATCCCGCCTTTCGCTGTAGTCCTCAAAAAACCAGCTGCCTTCAGTCGCGCTGCGGTGGGCTTCTGGGGTCGCCACCACAGCCGCGCTTCCGTCAAGCTGCTTTTTCTCCGGGCTGCCGCTGCAGTCGGGGCTAGGGCATACGTTACTAACGTTTAGTGGAAAAAACGTACATTCGTGAAAGACAAAAGGCAAAACAACTTTCCCATTTAGTAGATTCAAAATGCGCATAAATTTTTTGATGCAATGTGTTGTGAATAAATAATTTAAGCTCGTTTTTGAAAATTGAGAAAAAGGAAGAAACTTCGCCAATTGTCTAGTTGTGCCCAACTTTAAAACCTAATACGAAATATCGAATGGAATTTATTAAAGGAAAATATAGAATAGTGACTGGAATTACCACTGAGTATAAGATAAATCCGCAGAATCCAAAGTACTTTGCAAAATTTGTGAATGACAATATTATGACTTTAGGTCATACAGAAGACGAAGCTATTGAAAGGCTAAAAAATCTTTATGAAGAATATAAGTCTAAAAATAAATTACACCCGATTTTGTCCGACCAAGTTCTTAACCCCTTTGTACCAAAAGAAAAATTTGAAAAATACTTTCTTAATGGAATTTCAATAGATTTTTTTGAACTAATTGGAGAAGACTCCTGTACGCAAATAGATGATGAATACAATATAAAAGACTTAGAATTAAGTACTCAACAAATTGAACTGATTAACACTAAATATAATATTCAAGTTAATGAAGAAGATATTATCGTAAATATTTTTGAACAAATTGAAAAAAGCTGGGCATAACATCATATTTGCAAAAGCCGGGGTTTCGTGTTTCTATGAAAGTGAAGTGCAAGTTTCAAGTTTAGTTTTTCAATTGAACATTTGTGCTAAAACTCCCCCACTGCGGAAATACCCGAACCGTTAGCGGTCATTGTAAAACGACACACCGAAAAAGAAATAAAATGATTAAAATACTTTACATATTCACAATAGGACTTTTTACAAGTTATTCAACGATTGGAAAATCTGTTGAAAACAAATCTCATTATAAGTTTAGCTTTGACACTTTAAAAATATACGACCAAAGCAGACAGAGAGAAATTCCAATTGCAATTTATAAACCAACCTCAGAAGTTACTGAAAAACAGAAAATTGTCATTTTCAGTCACGGTTATGGACAAAATAAAGGTGGTGACTATTTAGCGTATTCATATCTGACTGAATTTTTAGCAACAAAAGGATTTTTCGTTGTAAGCATTCAACACGAACTTTCAACCGACAGTTTATTACCATTAACAGGAAATCCACAAATTGTAAGACGACCAGTTTGGGAACGTGGTGCAGACAATATTTTATTCGTTATCAACGAACTTAAAAAAACAAATCCTGATTTGGACTTTAAACACATAACGCTTATCGGACATTCTAACGGTGGAGATATGACTGCTCTTTTTCCGCAGAAATACCCGAACATAGTTGAAAAAATAATCACGTTGGACAACAGAAGAATGGCATTGCCAAAATCAANGTGCTAGTGGTCATCTCAAAAATGATCAAAAAGGCTTTACGAATACCAAAACGAACGCGGTGGAACAGGGTTCCTGCTTTAGCTGTTTCAACGTGATTGCACTTGTAACAGTGGTATTTATGCCCCGCTTTTTTACAGCCGGATGTGTGGCCACATTTTTTACAAACAAACCCGTCACGCCATTTTAAATCGGCTAAATATGCCAAGCAAGCATCGTCATCGGGGAAAGCTTTTGAAAAGTCTAGGATATTTTGACCTGTGAACAGGTGCAAATCATTTTAAATCAGGTATAAATATACGGAATATATTTGGATAACTCAATTAAATTTAATCTTTCTGTTTTAACACCGTCAGAAAATGATGAGTTCCAATCTGCTGAGTTAATTACTATTTATAGCGGAACTGCAAACACAAACTACACCCCATTGATAGGTTCTCTAGTCACAGCCACTTCTAGCATGAATACATGTAATTCCTCCAATCTTCCTGACCTTTGGTACAAATTTGTGGCAAATGAAAACCAAGTTGCCGTTTTGTTATACGATAGTTTATTGCAGGAAAATTCATTAAATTATGATATTTATACAACCGTTGAAGGTAATCCACAAATTGTGACCTGTTCTCAAGTTTCAACGCCAAATGGCATGTTTTTTAATTTAGTTTCGGGTTTGACCTATTATATCAGAGTATCAGTAAATAGTATTAATTCCTTACAATTGTCTGGCACAGCTTCTTTTAGTATCGCAGTAATTGAAAAGCCTAGTAATGATAATGTTGAAGGAGCAAGGGAAATTCAGCAAATTGCAAATCAGGCTGATACTGTATTCAATCAATATATTAATGGAGCAAGTATTTCTAATGTTCCTCAAAATTGCGGTCAACTTTCAAATACAATATCTGATGTTTGGTATAGTTTTCAAGGCGATGGAAAGAACTATACCTTATTTGCAAAGCCTTTTGGCAACAATAATCTAGACCAAAATTATAAGATAACTATTTATCAAAATACTGTTGCTATCGCGAATACGTTACTATGCAATCAGTCTAGTTTTACAGGTTTTTTTCAGGTAGGTAGCGAGTATCTTATAAAAGTTTCGTTGATTGACCCACAACCCGTTTCAACACAGCTTTGGTTAATGAGTTTGCATTTGCGAAAAATGCCCGAATTGATGCAAATCGATGAAACGCAATCTATTGAAAATTTAGTCACAGATATTCTTTTAGGAAATGATTGTGTTCAAGTATCAAACATAAATTCGAGTACGGGTGTAAATTTTAATTCTGTTAACGGTATTGGAGCATTTTTTAATACAGACCCTAGTTTTCCGCTTTCATCAGGGATAGTGTTATCCTCTGGTGCGGTTTCTGAAATAAGTTCATATAATACATCTAACTTATCCGGTGGTGCAAATTCAAATTGGATGATGAACGATAGCAATTTAAGCACAGTTGCCAGCCAGATAAATGGTTCGTTTGGGCAAAATTTGAATGTTAGTAAACTTTCATTCGATTTTGTGTCGCAGTATGAAAATCTCAATTTTAATTTCTTACTGGCCTCCGATGAATATGGCGTATTTCAGTGTAATTTTGTCGATACTTTTGCTTTTGTATTAACAAATGTTCAATCGGGAATGACAACTAATTTAGCACTAGTTCCGAACACTAATAGTCCGGTTAGTGTCGTAACAGTGCGCGATGCAAGTTATAATTCATTATGTAATTCAGTAAACCCACAATTCTTTAAATCTTACCAAGCAATGAACGATTTTAGGGGTGAGTTTATCAACAACATCAATTTCAACGGTATTACTGAGGTAATGACAGCATCAGCCCAGATAATACCAAATGAACTGTACAATATTAAATTAATAGTTGGCGATTTTGGAGACGCCTCTTATGATACAGCGATATTTATACAAGCAGGTACATTTTTAGCAGGTCCTCCAGAATGTACAGATTTTATTCAACTTTCCGCCTTCTACGACCTTAACAATGACGGACAGCAACAAGACAATGAACCACTTTTCTCAAACGGCCAGTTCTCGTATACGGTTAACGATGCAATAGAGCCCGTTAATATTCAAAATCCGACGGGTAAGTTTAATTTATTCGATCAAACAGGTGGCAATAATACTTACGATATTTCCTATCAAATCAATCCTGAGTATTTATCTTTTTATTCTCTGACAACTAGCACGTACAATAATATTTCAATACCAGCGGGTAGCGGTACGCAAACCATAAAGTTCCCAATAACTATAGTGCAACCTTTTGCTGATGTGAGCGTTTCTGTAATTCCGTATCAAGAACCAATCGCGGGAGGCATTGGCAAACTAAAAGTACAATTAAAAAACAACGGTAACGGGAATGCCTCCGGTACGCTCTTTTTCCAAAAACCAAATATTGCAACAATTAGCAATGTTTCGCCTCCAGTGCAACTAAATACTACTGGCTTTTCCGTTGATTACGCAAACTTAGTTCCAAATGAAATCAGAACGTATCTCGTTACCTATTCTATTCCTCCAATTCCAGAAGTTAGCTTCGATGATATTTTAACTTCTAGTGCCCAAGTAAGCAATTCAAACGACGCTTTTATCGACGATAATACCGCGAGCTTAAAACAAATTATTGTAGCCGCCTATGATCCGAACAACACGCAAGAAAAACACGGAGGAAGCATCGAATTTGCGAATTTTTCAGAAAATGATTATCTAGAGTACACCATTCGTTTTCAAAATACAGGAACCGCAAACGCTATAAATGTGCGTATCGAAGACATCCTCGGTCCGCAATATAATCTCGAATCTTTGCGTATGGTTGGCGCTAGTCACAGCTATTACATGCAACGAATAGGCAATGAAGTAAATTGGTTTTTTGACTTTATCCAATTACCCGGTGCAGTGCAAAGTCCCGCTGAGAGTATTGGTTACCTCACTTTTAAAATCAAATTGAATCCTGGTTTTACTGTTAATGATATAATCGCCAAAACTGGAGCAATTTATTTTGATACCAATCCGCCGATTAGTACAAACACCCATACAACAGTATTTTTCGAAAACTTATTGGTTAATCAGCCTCTAAATGAGCAGTTGCAGATTTATCCTAATCCGGCTACAACGCAAGTCTTTTTCAGTTTACCATCAGAAACCATTGAATCGCTTGAGATTTACGATTTAAGTGGAAAATGTGTTGTCAAGAAATCGGTGAACGATCGTCAGTTTGAGCTGAACACTGCAAATTTGTCACGCGGATTTTACTTGGTTAAAGTTCGCACAACAAGCGGCATTGAACTAAGTAAAAAGCTGGCTATTAATTAAAACCTTTATGCCGGCCGGGCGCATCCGCTGTTGCAACTCCGCGTGCAGC
>NZ_NOXX01000068.1 GCF_002251775.1 Flavobacterium aurantiibacter | reverse complement strand
AAAATGGAGTAGTTTTATAAGCGTAGATCCGTTGGCGGAGAAGTATCCATCCATTTCGGGCTATGCGTATTGTGCGAATAATCCGGTTATCTATGTAGATCCCGATGGGAGAGATTGGGTTGAAGCGGCTAATGGCGACATTACTTGGAGAAAAGATGTAACAGCGGATAATTATAAAGACAAGGGTGTGTTAGGAAAAGGTGAAATTTACAGAGGTNAAAATGGAGTAGTTTTATAAGCGTAGATCCGTTGGCGGAGAAGTATCCATCCATTTCGGGCTATGCGTATTGTGCGAATAATCCGGTTATCTATGTAGATCCCGATGGGAGAGATTGGGTTGAAGCGGCTAATGGCGACATTACTTGGAGAAAAGATGTAACAGCGGATAATTATAAAGATAAAGGTGTGTTAGGACAAGGTGAAATTTACAGAGGAACAACTTACGCCCGTTCAAAAGAATGGAATAATGTTAAAGGTATTACGGGTACGGTTCTTGAAATATATAAGAATGATCGGTCAATGACTTATGCGGTTGCAAATTCTTCTGGCATGGTACAACTGCCTGTTGATAATCCAAATGCAAAAAATAGTCAGTTTACTGCTGGTAGTATGACGCTTTACTCCAACTATAATCGTAATGACGAAAAGGGACCTCAGGATCAATGGGGTAAGCCTGAGTATATTGCTAACATGATAAATGCGATTGTTGACTACAAACAAACATATCCCGATGATGTTGTTTCAATCGGTGATATGCTGTCTCCTACCGATGGAAAAGTTCCAAAAAACAGTAGTGGGGGCTTACATCATGCAGACGTGGGTACATTCGATATTCGTTTACTTGGGCCAGGCGGAAGCTATAAGGGTACAGTATCAGATTCAAGATTCGACATCAATAGAACGCAAAGTTTTATAAACTCTCTAGGAAAACACGGATTTAAACGGTTCTTGATTGGCCCGTCAGTGTACAGGCAATTTAACGACAGTGGAAGTGTTAAAGTAATGAACGGCGGAAGCGTGCACGATAATCATTATCATGTAGACATGGGAAAAAGATAAATTATGAAAAAATACACAACAGCATTTTTAACGTTAATACTTCTCATATCATGTAACAGAATGCCAGAAAGTAGTAAACCTATAAAATTTATCTCAAAAAGTATAACAACTGATTTTAACGCTCGATTAATTGATAGCTTATCCAAAATTGAGCTTAATTTAACGGAAAGTAAAGTAGATTCAAATAGTAATTTGTATAAATTTTTAGCGACAAAGTTTAATTTTTACGACTTGTATTACTACGAAAAAGTTGATAAACATTCCGCTGTAATATTTTACCAATATGATTACGTTAAAGCTTTTGTTTTAATTTCGGGGCGAACCGAAAAAACGTTAAATTTTCGGTCAATTGCTTATTTAAGTGGAGACGGAGAAGACATAGAAATGAAAAAGTCGAAATTTACGAATGGTAGATTTTTTTGTAATTTTATGTCTGCTGAACGTAGCTTTTCCGAGCCGTTGGACACATTGTATTTTAAATTCGAAGGTGCTTCAAAACTTTATTTAAACAAATCAGGTAAGATCTCGGAAGACACGATTAGACAGAAACGAAATTTTGTTCGAGTTTATTCAAAATCTAAAAGCATTGAATCTTTTTATTAATGTGCAAGGAGATGAATTTTATCTAAATTGAAAAGTCAAATTTAAAAATAACTAAGGCTGTTCTCCTTAAAGCATTGATAAGAGCGACAAGTTTTTAAATATTTCACAAACTTTTCATTTGTTTGAAAGAAATGTGTACTCACGCTGCAATTAATTTCATGACCAATCAAAATGGTCAATTCACGCAAAAAGCCGAGTACCTGCCCTTTGGCGAGCTTTTAGTTGACGAACACAAGAATTCGAACAAC
>NZ_NOXX01000219.1 GCF_002251775.1 Flavobacterium aurantiibacter | reverse complement strand
ACCAAACGGCGACGGTTACAACGATACGTGGAATATTTCGACTTTAGCTAATCAATTGCAAGCAAAAATCTTTATATTTGACCGCTTCGGTAAGCTCTTGAAACAAATCAGTACAACCAGCCAAGGTTGGGACGGTACGTTCAACGGTGATCCGATGAAAGCGGATGATTATTGGTTCACAATTCAGTATTCTGAAGGTGGAGTTTTAAAAGAATTTAAATCGCACTTTGCATTAAAACGTTAACAATGAATTTTAAAAAGAGGTACCTGGCGCTGTTATTTTTAATAACCCAAATCTCATTTTCTCAAGAAGGTATTCCGATTTATTCAGATTATTTGTCGGATAACTATTATTTGATTCACCCTTCAATGGCTGGTGCAGCTAACTGCGCAAAGATCCGTGTTACAGCCCGGCAGCAATGGTTTGGTGTTGAAGACGCTCCGGCACTTCAAACGGCAAGTTTTAATGGTCGATTAGGCGAGCAATCTGGTGGAGGGATCATCGTGTTCAACGATAAGAATGGATATCACTCACAAAGAGGTGTAAAATTAACCTATGCACACCATATTATGTTTTCAAGAAGTGAAGTCGACTTAAATCAACTCTCATTTGGTATGAATGTTGGTTTAATTCAATCACAGCTAGATGAAACTGAGTTTTTTGAATTCGATCCGGCCGTAGGTGGTGTAATACAAAGGGACTCATATTTTAATGTTGATGTAGGAGCTAGTTACAACTACTTAGATTTTTACACACATTTAACGGTGAAGAATTTGCTGACAAGCTCTAGAGATTTGTATACTGATATTGAATCTCCAAATTTGAGAAAGCTTCTTCTTAGCGCAGGTTATACGTTTGGTGATGCAGATCGTATTTTGTGGGAACCTTCGGTATTATTTCAATTAGTTGATGAAACGCAAGAAAAATCTATTGATTTTAATTTGAAAGCGTACAGAAATGTGAGTTTTGGTCAACTTTGGGGAGCTTTGTCTTACAGAAGATCATTCGATTCTGCACAGTTTGAGCAAAACGGTAGCGTTAACAGTCAGCGTTTACAATATATCACGCCTATTGTTGGTGTAAATTATAAGCAGTTTATGTTTGCGTACACGTACTCGCATTTATTGGGCGACATACAGTTCACAAATGGAGGATTTCACCAAATTACATTAGGTATTAATTTATTCTGTGAGCGCGAGAAGTTTGATTGTAATTGTCCTGCGATCAACTAGAAAAGTTTAGTTATTAATTCAATCCCGGTCTTAACGATCGGGATTTTTTATTGGTTTTTTATGGTAATAGAAGTAAGAGGCTTTAAGCCTTTAGTACCTGAAAGTTGTTTTTTGGCGCCAACGGCCTGCATTATAGGCGATGTTCAGTTAGGTTTAAATTGCAGTGTGTGGTTCAATGCAGTAGTACGGGGCGATGTAAACAGCATTCGAGTCGGTAATCAAGTGAATATCCAAGACGGAGCTATTATACATGCCACTTTTGAAAAGCATGCAACTAGTATCGGAGATCGCGTTTCTATAGGTCATAATGCCATTGTGCACGGCTGTACAATTCACGATGACGTTTTGATAGGAATGGGATCCATAGTTATGGATGGTTGCGTTGTAGAGTCAAACTGCATCATTGCAGCTGGCGCTGTGGTAACTCAACATTCAAGATTAGAGTCAGGATGGATTTATGCAGGTGTTCCTGCAAAAGCAGTTAAACGAATTGATACATCTGCTTTTAGTGGAGAAATTGAACGCATTGCTAGAAACTACATCATGTACAGTTCGTGGTTTTCTGACTTGGAATCTAAATAGTGATTAGCGCTGTTTATAGAAATTAACTACGGTCTGTTTATAGTTGGGAAGACTCCAGATTTTTAAAAATTTTGTTCAATTATAACTGCCTCAGAAGAATTCAACAAGCTTTTTAATACAATGCCATTTTTGTTGGTGTAAAAAGTAAGCGTTGGTTTTTGATCACTAACTAAAAGATTATTTTGTTCTAATACGTTTCTTGTTTGTTTCGCCACAGCTTCGCCTGAATCGATGATCTGGATATGAGTAGGTAAGATTTCTTTTATTACTGGAATAAGGTACGGATAATGACTGCATCCGAGAACAAGATAGTCTATGTTCTGTTCAATCATCGGATTTAGATAAATTTTTAGCAACTCTCTCATTTCGGCACTTTCAATCATCCCGTTTTCAATCAGTGGAACCAAGTTATGGCCAATTTGCTCAATGATCTTGACGTTTTTATGGCTTTGTACTGCTTTGCTAAAAAGCTCGCTGTTAATGGTTCCCTTGGTCGCTAATATTCCAATAGTTTGTGTTTGGGAATTTAACGCGGCAGGTTTTATCGCGGGCTCAATTCCTATGAAAGGAATTTGATACTTTGAACGAAGCTCTTTTATGGCATTGGTTGTGGCCGTATTACAAGCAACTACAATTATTTTGACGTTTTTCTCTAAAAGAAATTCAGTGTTTTTTTCTGACAGATGTATTATTTCTTCTTTACTCTTTTGCCCATAAGGTGCATTTGCACTATCTGCTAAGTAGATCGTGTTTTCGTAGGGAAGTAGCTTGTGGATTTCTTTCCAGATCGAAGTTCCTCCCACACCCGAATCAAACAAACCAATTGCTTGTGTACTCATACAACAAAGTTAAAAAAAAACTGCCCGAGGTTTTTCGGGCAGTTTAGTAAATCATGTTCTAAATTTATTAGAACCCTAATTCTTTTTTAACATCAGGAGTTAAGTCTGGACCGTCGGCTAAAAGTAATCCTGCACTGTTGAATACATATTGATATCCTTTAGCTTTACCAACTTTTTGAATCGCAGCTTTTACTTTCTCTTCAAGTGGTTTCATTAAGTCGCCTTCTTTTGTACTTAATTCCTTTTGAGCTGTTTCACGAAACTCACGGATTCTTTTTTCTAAATCCTGTAATTCTTTCGCTCGTTCTTCATTAATTTTCGTCGATACAGTTTCAGCTTCTTGCTCGTACTTTTTCAGACGTGCTTGGTATTCATCGACCATTACTTTAAAGTCGTTATCGTACTGCTGACCTAATTTCTCGAGTTGTTTTTGTGCATCGATGTAAGCAGGCATTTTAGTCATCAATTCAGCCACATCAATATGTGCGGATTTGGCTTGTGCGTTCGTGTTTAAAGACACGCCTAAAACCAGTACGGCAGCGATTAGTAAAGTTTTCAATTGTTTCATCATCAAATTAAAATTAAAAAGGTGTTAATTATTATTTTTAGGAGTTGTAGCTCCTTGTTCTTCGGGTTTGGTAGCATCTTTATTTTCTTCCTTAGCCTTTTTTGCTGCTTCTCTTGTAGCAGCCGCTTTTGCTTTACGGTCTTCTAATTCTTGTTTTCGTTTTGCGATAGCAGCATCTCTTTCGGCCAGTTTTGCTTGTCTTTGAGCCTCTCGTGCCGCTATAATAGAGTCTTTATTAACCGTAGGCTTTGGTCTTGCAGTTGCTGTAGAATCTGAACTTGTTTTTTGCTGAGCAGCAGGTTTTGCATTAGTGTCAGTACCCTTGTCGGAGCCACCTGTCGCAGAAGTTTTTGTTGAAGTTTTCCCGGTTGTTCGTGCTTCTACGGCCGCTTTTCTTTTTGCATCTGCTTCTTCTCGTTTAGCTTGTGCCGCCGCTTTTCTTTCTTCAATCAACTTATCTCTTTGTGCTTTTTTCTCCTCAAGTCTTTTTCGTCGTTCAGCTAGAGCCGGATTTTCATCTTCTAAGTTCTCCTCATACTCTTTCTTTTCTTCTTCCTGAATTTCTTTCTTACTCTTCTGTGTGCGTTTAGAAGCTCTAGAAATTGCTCTAATTACTTGATCGCTGATATCAAAGCGCTTTGCAGAAAATATCATCGTTAAATCAGACGATTTATCGAATACAAAATCGTACTTTTTTTGTTCAGCAATATCTTGAATTGCCGTGAATACTTGGTCTTGTACCGGCTTTACCAACATTGCTTTTTGAACGATATAATCGCCTTGTGGGCCGAAGTGTTTTTGTTGAATTGCAGATAATTCGTTTTCCTGAAAAGCAATTTCTTCTTCCTTTTCTTCGATTAACTGTTTCGTGAGTAGGACGCGCTCTTTAGCCAGCTCTTCCTTTAGTTTAGTAATATCGTTCCTTTTAGTTTCAATTTCTTGCTTCCACTTTTGTGCTTTAAGTTCCAATTGGTTTTTGGCCTCGATGTAATCCGGTACATTTTCGAGAATATAGTTCATATCGATATAGCCAATGCGAACGCCTCGACCCGATTGTGCTTGAGCGCTAAGAGCGGCTGTTGCAAATAAAAATAAAACCAATTTTTTCATATACTCTTTAACTTAAGAAAATATCATGCCAAATCTAAAATTGTTGTCCAATGATGAAATGGGTTTCCCAACCGTTTGCCTGCGTTCTGCCTGGGGTGGGATCAAATCCATGTCCAAAATCAATACCCAGTAGTCCGAAAGCTGGCATAAAAACACGCAAACCAAATCCGGCAGATCTTTGCAAAACAAAAGGATTGTATTCCTTGAAGTTGTTGTATCCTGCACCTGCTTCCAAGAAAGTTAGTGCATAGATAGATGCTGCCCCTTTTAATGTAATTGGATAACGCAATTCTAACGAAAATTTATTATAAATTGTTGCCCCTGGTTGACTTACAGTACCGTTTTGACTCTCTACTAGTGGAGTTAACGATTGGTTTGGATAACCGCGCAACTGTATTGTTTCTCTTCCGTCAAGCATAAAATTCGCTAAACCGTCTCCTCCAAGGAAAAAACGTTCAAAAGGGACGTCTCCACGAGCACTGTTATAATTTCCTAGGAAACCAAATTCAGCCAAAGAACGCAGTACGAATTTATCATAAATTTTTGTATACCAATCAGCTCGTATTTTAATTTTATAATATTCTAACCAATTGAACTTCTGTTGGTCAACTTTTGAAAGATCAGCAGAAGCATCTTCTGGGCCGTCAGCTCGAACCGTTGCATTACGGGTAACTGTCCCGTCTGCGGCAACTAAGTCAACTTGTTTTATATAATCACCAGGAAAAATCTGACTACCATCAGCGCCACCAATAACCGTCGTTCCGTTATTTCTTTGCTTATTTTCAGGCAGATTATCCAGATTGGCGTAGTCTATACCGTTAAATAGCGAATAGGGTGGTGTGAATTTTGCTGAAATACTGAATTCCGAACCATAAGTTGGAAAGATAGGATTGACACCTTTGTTGTTGCGGGTTAATCCAACTGAATAGGCTAAGTTTCTAGAGGCTCCATCTCCGAAATTGAATAGTCCTACATTGTAGTTGTTTAAGTCGTAATACTGGAAACTAAGAGATTGCGATAGAACAAACGAATCATCTGGAACAGTTAATTGCTTTGCTAGTCCAACCGATAATGTAATAATGTTGAAACTTCTACTTCTATCGACATTGTTGGTTCTGAAATCATTCAAGAATTGTTTTGAATACGACAAAGACGTACTAAAACTTACCGGTTTTTTGCCGCCAAACCAAGGTTCTGAGAAAGACAAGCTGTAGGTTTGGAAAAAGGCACTTCCTTGTAAGCGAAGCGATACGCGCTGACCGTCGCCCATAGGCAATGGGGTGTAAGCTTCTTTTTTAAACATATTTCTT
The DNA here is from genome assembly GCF_002251775.1 of Flavobacterium aurantiibacter. Lineage (GTDB taxonomy): Bacteria > Bacteroidota > Bacteroidia > Flavobacteriales > Flavobacteriaceae > Flavobacterium > Flavobacterium aurantiibacter. The sequence continues at coordinate 22,098 of NZ_NOXX01000219.1, read as the reverse complement.
GCAGAGAAGTTGTTGAAAGACAAACCGAGTGTGCCAATAAAACCACCACCGCCGTAACCTCCTTGGAGTTCAATTTGGCTCGACCCTTTTTCTACAAGATTGTATTCAATATCAACAGTTCCCGCTGCTGGATCAACATTCTTAAATTTCGGATCAATCGCTTCAGGATCGAAGAATCCTAAGGCACCAATTTCTCGAATTGTTCTAATGATAGCGTCTTTGTTATACTTCTGACCCGGTTTTGTGCGCAACTCTCGGTAAATTACTTTATCGTTAGTTTTATCGTTACCAACAACAGAAATTTTATTAAAATACGCCAGCGGACCTTCGACAATTCTAATTTCAAAGTCTATCGTGTCGTTGTACGTTCGCGTTTCTACGGCATTGATGTTCGAAAACAAGTAGCCGTTATTTTGATATAAGTTTGTAATATCTTCATTATCAGGTTTGGTTGGATCACTAATTCGCTTTTCCAACAAAACGCCATTGTAAACTTCACCTTTCTTAATTCCCAAAAGTCGATTAAGCTGTTGGTCGGTATAAATGGAATTCCCTAAAAATTTAATATTTCCAAAGTAGTATTTTCTACCTTCTTCTACTTGAATTTTTATGGAAAGACGATCTTTTTTCTCACTATATGCTACAGTATCAGAAATAATACGTGCGTCTCTAAATCCTCTTGATGTGTATGCTTTTACAATTGCATCTAAGTCTTCTTCGTATTTGTCTTTTATATATTTAGATCGTTTGAAAAGGCGGATGGGATTGATCTTCTTGGTATTCTTCATCGCCTTTCGAATCTTAGCGTCGGAAAGTTTTTCATTGCCGTCGATTTCAATGCTGCTAATTTTTACCTTATCGCCTTTGTCGATGTTAATCAGCATGTTAACCAAATTGCCTGCAGTTGTGTCCGGAATAGTTCGAACAATTGCTTTGGCCTTATAAAAACCTTCTTTCCGATATTTGTTTTCGATGTAATTACGCGTGGTGGTAATTAAGTTTTCGTTTACTATTTTTCCTTTTGTAAGTCCGTTGTCTTTTATAAGTGTTTCTGCTTTTCCCTTTTTTACACCGTTGATTTTCACATCATTTAACTTCGGTAATTCAACTAAATTTAAGTTTAGCCAAATAGAGTCATTGCTAGTTTTTTCTATGTAAAAATCAATCTCACTAAACAAGCCAAGCTTTCCTAATTTTTTGATAGCTGTACTTAGTTCCTCTCCAGGAACTGTAATTGGTTTTCCCTTTTCAAGTCCAGCAAAAGTGGTTACAACTTGCGCATTGTAGGTTGTTTTACCGGTTATCGCAACGTCGGCAAGGATATAGGTAGCGCCTTTGTCAAAATCAGGTCGAATTTGTGCCTGAACGGCTAATATTCCAAAGAAAAAGAGGGCAAGGGAGACAAATAGTAAATTCTTGTTTAACACTAATGTTTATTTTAGTTGTTCGCTGGTTTTTCCAAATCGGCGTTCGCGTTTCTGGAAACTTTCCAAAGCTTCATATAAATTCTCTTCGTTAAAATCAGGCCACAGCACATCCGTAAAATAGAGCTCTGCATAAGCGAGCTGCCACAACAGAAAATTACTGATGCGATGTTCGCCACTGGTTCTGATTAATAAATCAACATCCGGTAATGAACGCGTGTAAAGATGCTGATTTATAATTGTATCGTTAATATCGCTTTCGCTGATTATATTATTTTTAACTTTCTCGGCAATTTTCTTAACAGCTTGCGTGATCTCTTCTCTAGACCCGTAACTCAATGCAATTGTGAGTGTTAGCCTTTTGTTGTTGGCTGTTTTTTCAATTACATGAATTAACTCTTTTTTAGCTGCTTTTGGCAACATATCGATATTCCCAATTGCCTCCAGCTTCACATCATTTTCAACAAGTGTGTTTAGTTCTCGGCGAAGCGATTTTATCATCAATTTCATCAATAAATCGACTTCCAACTTCGGGCGTTTCCAATTTTCAGTACTAAAAGCATACAGCGTTAAATTCGGAATACCAATTCGCGCACAAGCCTCAATCACTAGTTTTACTGTATTGGTGCCGTTTTCATGTCCAATCGACCGCGAAAGCCCTTTCAACTTTGCCCAACGCCCATTGCCATCCATAATAATGGCGAGGTGCTGAGGCAGTTTTGCAAAGGTGGGTATACTTTTTTCGCTCATAATTATTCGGGACAAAAACAAGGATTGTTGCCAAAAGTATAAGTTAGCGACAGCAATGAAAACATAAACCAATCGTTGCTATTTGTATTTCCAAATTTGACCGCATTGGTAATGTCGGGATTTGATGCGTCTAAATTATCGGTATATGTATAGCGAGCGCCAATCTCAGCAGCTAATACCCAACGGGGCGAAATATTGGCTTTTACGCCAACAACCATCGGAATGGCCATTGTCAATTCTTTCTTGTCGTACTCAGTACCTCCGTTTATAAAGTATTGATTGTCGTAACGAACAGCACTCAAGCCGCTGTAAATGTAGGGAGTAAGTTGTGGGCGCAGCGAATGCAAATCGAATGGAAAAAAATTAAACTCCAAACCCAATGAGAGCTCTTGCGTTGTAGTTCGGAAGGAATAGCCACGATCTCTTCGCGAAGGAACCTTCGAGTCGCGGTCGTTTGAAGCAAGCGTTGTTTGTGTGAACGAAGCACGCCAAGCATGACGCGGACTCTTATTCCACTTGTACAAAATACCGCCAGCTAGTTTATTCGGTTTAAAATAATCTGTCGGACCAATATCGCCTACGTAGTTACTGCCGCCTAATGCCAACCCAATCTCATGGATTTGTGCAGTAGCGGAAGTTGAGAAAACAAGACATATAAGCCCAAAAATTATCTTTTTCATCCTTGAAAAAATGCGTGCAAATATAACAATAAAGAAATGTTAAAATGGCCCAATTCGTTTAAATATCAGACGTAATCAAAATGCCTGTCGTTAAACTGCGCCGACATCTAAAACGGCGTACTTCGCGCATTCGTATTTTAGGAGTAATTATTTTCGGAATGAAATTGCTTTATTCTGTTTCGGCGGGCGCATCGAAACTCGGTAGCAATGCACCGTCTTTCCACTGGTACGTGCGCGTAACCACAGTTTTATTCATCCACTCGGTAGCTTCATCAACGAGTTCGTGGGTTTCGGAATAGAACAGTACCGTACCGTCTTTTCCACCTTCGTCTGTTGGGAAAATGAGTTTTTCTTCTTTCGCATAAACATCGGCGTCGAATAAAGCAACTAGATTGGCTATGAGCGCTAATTTCGAAGGCGACCAACTGTAATACGCTATGCCGCCATTCATGCCACAAGCTTCAGCATAAAAGTCAATGATCAATAATTTTTCTACGTCTGTTAATCCCTTGTTATCACTCAAGTATATGCTGAATGACTCAGCGGGTAAAGGCTCTTTTACCTCATTTAAAACGGTTTTGTTCGCGTAAACTTCTTTAATGGTTATTTTATGAATTGTGTCTTTCGGACTATTCAACTGAAATAAAAACGAGGTTTCCTCTTTTTCGTAAACCAATTTTTCAAAAGCCAAGGAAGAAGAACGCACATAACCCGTTTTTCCGCGAAACTGCACTTTAATAAATGGAGGGTTCGTTACTCGTAAACTTTCTTTGATTAAATAATCGGTTTCTAAGGTCAACGCTTCTCCTAAAGGAATTTCCATCAAGGTTTTGGAAGACAAATTTGCCTGCGCTTTCAAAGCACATTTCTCCTCGAAAACATAAACTTTTTCGCCTTTTTTAATGGGTTCGTAAACGCCAAAAACTTTTTCGGATTCTTGAGCAAAGCTAAAGTTGTTCAAGAAAATGAAAACAACAATGAAAATATAGTTTTGCGCACGCATAGATGCTGTTTGTAAAGCTGTTAGTTGCGCTTGTCTTCGCCCCAAAGCAGTTTTTTGCGCAAGGTTTTAAGGAAGGTTTCTTCGGGGAATTCAATCATCTTTAATGTAAAAGCGGCCTTTTCGATGATGAGTTCCGTTTCGTTTTGCACAGAAAAGCTTTGCGCATCTAGCGAAACTAAATGCTGCGATTCTCTTCCGCTAACTCGTAAACGAATTTGTGTCGAGTCGGGAATAACCATCGGACGCGCATTCAAATTGTGTGGTGCAAGGGGTGTAATCACAAATCCAGCAACGGCAGGTGTTAATATGGGTCCGCCGCAACTTAACGAATAGCCCGTAGAGCCCGTTGGCGTTGCAATTATTAAACCGTCTGCCCAATACGAGGTCAGGAATTCACCATTCAAGAACGTATCGACGGTAATCATCGATGCGCTGTCTTTGCGATTTACCGATATTTCATTGACCGCAAAATTCGTTTGTACACCCGAATCTGCTGGCAAACTTCCTTGAAGCTGCAATAAACTGCGTTCGGAAATGCTGTACTTTCTGTCGAGTACTAACTGTAAAAATGCGTCGATATCTTCTTTCGGAACTTTCGCTAGAAATCCCAACCTGCCCGCATTCACACCTAAAATCGGAATGCCTTTGTCCTGTACCAATAACGCCGCACGCAAAATCGTACCATCGCCACCAATACTCAACATCAAATCGGTGTCGGGTTCTAAATCGTCGGATTTTGTAAAAGTGCGGTAACTTTTTTTGAGAATTCCCTTTTCGTACAACAGGGTCAAAAACGTTTCTTCTATAACTAAATCTACGTGATTGGCATTTAGGAAAACAAAGATGTCGCGAATGATGGGTTCGGTGCTATTTTGGTAGTATTGACCGTAGATCGCAATTTTCATAAGCAGATTTTTACAGCTTAAATATTTAAATACCGATCTAAATACTCCGAGCGTTCGCGCAAGTTATTCAAATAATCGTCTTCTTCGTGTTTGCTCACAATTTCGTATTCGTACCGTCGGAAAGTGGCAATCAGTTCGTTTATACTTCCTTGCGAAACTTTTACAGTAATTTCCGCAAACTGATTGTCGAGGTACGAAATAAAAGCACCTAAAAGCTTCACGTTGTTGCTTTCAACGATCTGTACAATTTGACCCATGCTGTAATCGCGCACGTCTTTTTTCACCACCAAAATACCACCCGATTCTTTCAAAAAAGGCGTTTCGTGAAACAAAGAAGTAACTTCGGTAAGTTCGTAATAACCGGCATAGCGATTCTCATCGGTAAGTACCGGAACAACATTGGTGTGATTTTTCGCAAAAACCTCAAGCACATCAAGCCAAAACATGGAATCGCGAACAAAAAAGCCTTCCAAACTGTATTTATAATCCGAAACGATTTTAGACGTATCGAAAGTTTCGGCGTCTTCCGCAGCAATCGAACCGATGTACACATCGTCTTCCAATACCGGAAAGTGCGAAAAAAGTTGCTCAGCAAAAAAGTCTTGAACGCTGTCAATGGACTCATTTGCAGCAAATGGCTTCAAATCTTTCGACAATAAATTTCCTATTTCAGTCATGTGCTGTCTTTACCTCTGCAAAATAATTAAAAATACGCGAATCACAGGACGAAAGGTTTTAATTTTGGCAGACTTTTAATAATGCCGATATGACAAAACTGAGTGTGAACATAAATAAAATTGCCACCTTGCGTAATGCACGCGGCGGAAACGTGCCCGATGTTTTAAAAGCAGCCGCTGATATCGAACGATTTGGAGCGCAAGGCATCACCATTCACCCGCGGCCCGATGAGCGACATATTCGCTACCAAGATGCACGCGACTTAAAGAAAATAGTGACCACCGAACTCAATATCGAAGGAAATCCGGAACAGTCGTTTATCGATTTGGTTTTGGAAGTGAAACCACATCAGGTCACTTTAGTTCCCGACGCGCCCGACGCCATTACTTCAAATGCCGGTTGGGACACAATTACGCACAAAACCTTTCTTTCAGAAATGGTTCAACTTTTTAAATCACACGGTATTCGAACCTCGATTTTCGTTGATCCGGTTTTGGAACTAATCGATGGCGCAGCAGCTACAGGTGTCGATCGAATCGAATTGTATACCGAAGCCTACGCAAAACATTTTCCACAAGATCCCAATCAGGCCATCGCTAGTTATGCCGCCGCAGCCAAACGCGCGAACGAATTACAACTTGGCATCAACGCCGGACACGATTTAAGTTTAGAAAACATACAGTTTTTCAAACAACATATTCCGGGCTTGCTCGAAGTAAGTATCGGACACGCGCTCATCAGCGAAGCCTTATATCTCGGTCTCGATAATGTCGTAAACATGTATTTACACCGACTAAAATGAATCCAATTTTAAATAGTATCATTACCGGAAACGGAACGCCCTTAGTTATTATTCACGGGTTTTTAGGCATGTCCGACAATTGGAAAACCTTCGCCAATCAAATGGCCGAACGCCAATTTCAAGTACATGCCGTGGATTTGCGCAATCACGGAAAAAGCTTTCACAGTGCCGATTGGAATTACGATTTTATGGTAAACGATTTGTACCAATACATGCAAGCCCATAACATCGAGAAGGCGCACATACTTGGGCACTCCATGGGCGGAAAACTTGCCATGATTTTTGCCGCTGCGTATCCGGAATTAGTAAACCGATTGGTAGTTGCCGATATCGCACCACGGTATTACAAACCCCATCACGACGATATCTTAAACGGACTCGCAGCAGTTGATTTTTCCAAAAAACCGAGTAGGCAAGAGGTCGACGAGCTGCTCCAAAGTTATATTCCCGATTTTGGAACACGACAATTTTTACTAAAGAGCTTGTATTGGATTGAACCCGGACAACTTGCTTTCCGATTTAATTTACCCGTTTTTCTTGCCAATAAAGAAGCTGTTGGCACACAAGTGAATCCCGAAGCGCGCTTCCAGATGCCAACGCTGTTTGTGCGCGGCGGCGAATCAAAGTATATTCAAGAACGCGACGAAGCCGACATTCAACGGCAGTTTTCCGACGTGCGTATCGAGACTATTGCAGGTGCCGGACACTGGCTACACGCCGAAAAACCAGCCGAGTTCTTTCAAATCGTTTCCTCTTTTTTACCTTCGTAATGTGAAATTTATCATCAAACTGGTTATCTCGGCCATTTCGGTTTTATTGCTCAGTTATTTGCTGCCCGGTGTGCGCGTAACCGATTTACAAACGGCACTCATCGTTGCACTAGTACTAAGCCTACTCAACATGTTTGTAAAGCCCATTTTACTTCTGGTTACTTTACCAATTACCATTTTTACGCTCGGAATCTTTCTACTGTTCATCAACACGATTATTTTGTTGATTTGCGATGTGCTTGTCGACGGTTTTACTCTAAACAATTTCCTTGCAGCCTTTGTATTTAGTCTGTGCTTGTCGTTTATACAATCGCTAACGTCGAAATTGTTATAAACAGAACGAGTCTGAATTGCGATTTGTAGAAGAAATTCTACTGTTTTATCCGTACCTTTAAGTTTGTTTGGAAGCAGTTTTAGCCGAAACCGCTGTTTCAGTGATAACCAACTTTATGGAAAAAGCAACCACTTCTCAGATAACGATCGACAATTATTTAAAGAAGCATTACATGCACCGCAGCAATTGGTTGCGTGCGGCTGTTTTAGGTGCCAACGATGGTATCATCTCTATTTCGAGTTTGGCAGTAGGTGTTGCAGCTGCGGGTACGAGTCGCGAGGCCATTACCTTAGCCACTTTTGCCGGTTTGGTGGCAGGAGCCTTATCGATGGCTGCAGGCGAGTACGTTTCGGTGAGCTCGCAAACCGATACCGAACGCGCCGATATTGCACGTGAAAAAGACGAACTGCGCGATCAACCCGAAGTAGAACTCGAAATCTTAGCGCAAATTTTTGAAAAACGCGGACTCAAACGCGAAACGGCACTTTTAGTTGCGAACGAATTAACCGAAACCGACGCGCTAGGTGCGCATATTCGTGAAGAATTAGGCATCAACGAAATATCTCAGGCAAATCCCATTCAGGCAGCTTTTGCTTCGGGAGCCGCCTTTACAGCTGGCGGTTTGTTGCCGCTTTTGGTGGTTTTACTTGCACCGCTGTCGGTTATGCAATACAGCTTGTACGGCAGCACGCTGTTGTCGCTTATGATTTTAGGGATCGTCTCGGCGCGTGCCGGAGGCGCCAATGCCAGCAAAGCCGTTTTGCGCATTACCATTTGGGGAGCCATTGCCTTAGGATTGAGTGGTCTGGTGGGCTATTTATTTGGTGTTAGCGTGTAGTAACTATTTAGTCTGACTTAAAAATGCAGCGATTTTGCCTTTTTGTAAAGCAGTACACAACAAATAAATGTACTTTTAAGTCGGAAGTTTTTTGAATGTCATTTTCTGTAACGCGTTGTTTTTATTTGTGTTAGCATTTGTAAGTCAACGATTATTTTTGAATGAGCATCAGATTATTCTTCTTGTTTTTAATTTTTAATATGTAGTTTTATGAATGCAGCTCATTGGCATTTAGCCTTAAATCATTTGCCTTTAATTTTGCCTATCGCCGGACTTTTGGTTTTGGGCGTTGGTTTTTTCACCAAATCCGAAGTGGTAAAACGCACCGCACTGTTTTTATTTGTTGTGTGTGCTTTAAGCACTTTAGCCGCCATGCGAAGTGGAGAAGAAGCCGAAGAATTTGTAGAAGAACTCGCAGGTTTTTCGCACGATTTTATTCACGAACACGAAGAAGCGGCCGAGCGTTTTGCCTTGGTTGCCTATGCGTTGGGCGCGCTATCGCTCGTAGGTTTGTGGGCCAGTTACAAGCGCAAAGGTTTCGCGCGTGCTATTTTTATCGCCGCATTTCCGCTGGCCGTTGTAGCGCTGTGGATGGGTCGCGAAACAGGTACAAGCGGAGGTGAAATTCGCCATACCGAAATTCGAGAAACGGCTAATCAAACGCCAGCAACTCCCGAAACGCAAGAAGCCGAAGCCGAACACGAATAGTTTTTTGGGTGTGCCGCCGCAAACGCAAGTGCTTGAAAGCAAGATAGCAACTGCGGCGTCGCGCCCTTTGTTGCAATTCCGGCACGGGCGCAGCAGCGTTTTTAGGCCGCGCTACGGGCTTCCGCTGGTCGCCGTATCGCTCCCAAAACGCTAAGCTGCGCCCGTTCCTGCATTTTCACGGCGGTCGCTCACACGGCAATCGTTACCGAAAACGAACGTCTTTGGCGAACGTTTCTCTGCGTGAAGGGCAGCAGCGGAAAACAATTGCAGCCGTTTTGCCAAAACCGACGCCGCTGCATTTGCGACCAACGGAAGCACAAGGAAGCGGCAGACGGTTGGCGAAAGGGCAAAATTTTTGTAGCGTATGACCTGACGGCGGTGGTTTTAATTTTTTGGGCGCACAATCGTCCGCCGGCACGCCCAAAAACACGAGAAAACGCAACTGCAATAAAATCGATTTGAATTACTATTTTTGCCGCACATAACACGCAAAATGACTTTAAAAAAGGCCTACATACTTATTTTTAGTATTTTAATCATCGATCAAGTTTCGAAGGTTTACGTAAAAACGCATTTTCTGCTTCAGGAGAAAATTCATGTTACGGGTTGGTTTAAGTTGTGGTTTATCGAAAATAGCGGCATGGCGTGGGGTACCGAAATTCCGGGCGATTACGGGAAGTTGGTGCTTACTTTGTTTCGTATCATTGCGGTTTTCGGTATCGGCTGGTGGCTGTACGATTCTACGCGTAGAAAAGCTAGTAATTACCTCATTGTGGCTATTGCACTTATTTGGGCCGGTGCATTTGGGAACATCATCGACTCGGTCTTTTACGGCGTATTTTTTAGCGAAAGCACCACAACCGAACTGGCAGTTTTTATGCCGGATCAGCCCTACGGGAGCGTGTTTCACGGCAAAGTAGTCGATATGCTGTACTTTCCGTTTATCGAAGATTATGTACTTCCGGAATGGTTACCTATTTGGGGTGGAAAGACATTCACTTTTTTTAATGCTATTTTTAATTTCGCCGATATGGCCATTTCGACTGGTATCGGTATTTTGTTGGTTTTCAACAAGAAGTCGTTTGCAACTCCAGCAGGCGAGGGGAATTAATCGGTTACTTCTAGAAATGTTGGATTCGTAGTAGAAGGGAATGCGCACACGGCGGCTGAGCTTGTCGAAGCCAGAGTGTTTCAAGTTGTATTATGCCCTCGACAGGCTTAGGCAACGAATAAGTAATTTCTAAAATGCGTTGTTATGTTTAATTTGAGGTAACATGACCGCCGACTGAGCTTGTCGAAGCCAGAGTGTTATCTGCTATCTGTTTATAAATCTTTTGAATTAAGTAAATGCGTTAGATTTTTATAACTACTAGCAAGTTCTGGTAAATTATCATGTAAACCAGNACAAAACCTTTGCCACAATAAAAGCACTTTTTTTATTCATAACCTTTGATTGGCGTCAAAGCTAATGATATCAACGCTTCACACGATTATCAGCCTAAAAAATGTCCATTAAGCCAGATTTTGATGAATTCACCACTTCACGTATCGGTGCCTGAGCCTGTCGAAGGCTGGGCGCAAAGACTTTATAGTATTAGGATTTGAGTCCCGATAGCTATCGGGAAAGACTTCGTGTCGTTCACCACTTTACATATCATCTTTGTCCAACCCAACCCACGTCTCGTCGGTGCCTGAGCCTGTCGAAGGTCGGTGCAATTTTTAGGCGGCTTGACACGTTCTGTGCTTTCCTCAGCGGTGAAACATTCCACCAAATTCTGAGAACTTCGGCGTATTCTGCGCGCGTAAATAAAGCTGCTGTCTCAGCTTGTCGAAGGCTAGCGTTGTGCAGACTGTGAAAAGCTTTGTGAAACATGGTGCTCCAAGATTCTTTTCATCTCGAAATTTCGAAATCTCAAAATTTTTCCAAATTACGGTTTTTCCGTAAAATTTATTTCTGGAATTTTCGTACGTGGGAATCGCTCCCCATCCCGCCCGCCCCCATCAAAGCGAAGTTTTGAAAAAAAATCGACATACCATTACGGGTTTTCCTCATATTTTTTAAAAACGTCAATTCGAATTCAAAAACACACTTTTCTTAAAAATAAAATAGGTCGAAAGTGATTGCTTGCCTTATTTTTGAGCGATTAATTGAACTGCGGATTCCGCTTTTTTAGCAACCAAAGCATTATGAAAATTCTGGTTTTATCGGATACTCACGGACATATCGACGAACGTATTTTAGACTACGCGTCAAAAGCCGACGAAGTTTGGCATGCAGGTGATATAGGAAACCTTTCGGTTGTCGATCAACTTGAAAAAGTGGCGAAACTTCGAGCAGTTTTCGGAAACATCGACGGACAGTCGGCCCGACTCCGGTTTCCGGAAAACAATTTTTTTGAAGTCGACGGTTTAAGTGTGTTTATCCGACACATTTGTGGTTATCCCGGAACTTACAATCAAATCACGCGGTCTTTAATTGAGACAAACAAACCAAAAATGGTGATTTGCGGACATTCGCATATATTAAAAGTGATGAGAGATCCGAGATACCAGCACTTGCACATGAATCCAGGTGCCTGCGGAATCAGTGGCTTTCATCAAATTCGTACCATGCTCCGTTTTGAGATTGAAGCTGCTAAACCAACGAATCTAGAAGTAATCGAACTGGGCGCGCGACACATAAAAAAAAGTCCAGTGTAACACCGGACTTTTCTTCGCACTAATAAACTAAGTTTACAGGTTTACCTAATTCGATCAACAGATTTTACAAGATCTTCATCCCTTTTGATGGCCTTGTTGGCTAACGCCAAACAAACGATAGAAACAATAGGAAGGAAGCTCCCAATACCTTTCACAGAACCTAAAGGTCCTCCAGATAAATTTAGCAATCGATATACAAGTACTCCTAATAAAATTACATGGATTAGAATGTTCAGACGACCAAGGACAAATTGCTGCTTACGATTCTTATAACTCAGCAAACTCACCACACTCAGCATGGCCGAAAGTCCAAACAGCATACTAAATTCAATTTTGCTAAATGCAAAAATATCGCTTCCATTATCAACGTACATTGGAGATAAAAACGATACAACCGCCGACAATAAGAAGGCAATTATTAAATAAACAGTTTGTATGCGCTGTAACATATTTACTACTCTGAACACTGCAAATGTATAAGCTCTTTTTTAAAAAAACCTTGTATTTACTAGAAATTAATTTGTAATATTGCAGCACAAAGACATAAGTACTTCATTTTATGTCTTTTGTTTCTAAAAATTCTAAGTAACATTTTTTTACTCACAATTCCCTATCTAAACTTATCCGGAAATCTATGTTCGATAGTTCCAAACTAAAGGCAATGAAGCTGCCTGAGTTGCAAGAAATTGCAAAAGCTTCACAACAAATTAAATATCACGGTGTTAAAAAAGAAGCTCTAATTGAAAGTATTCTTGCTTTACAAAATCAGGATTCTAAAACCGCAGATGTAAACGTTGAACCTAAAATCGAAAAAAGAGGTCGCAAGCGTAAGGATACTAATGCTGCGGGTTCGCAAGTTCCGCTTTTCGACGAAGTTCCAGCTGAACAGCCTATTGCTGAATCCGCTAAACCAGTTTCAGAAGCCAACGACAGTCAGGTAAACGAACCAGCAGTCTCGTACCAAAACAATAACGATCGCCAGAAGAATTTCAATAAAAAGAAATTTGAACCAAGAGCGCCAAAACCTTTTGGTAAACGTGCGGAACAGTTTTCGGAAAATACAGCTCCAAAAGCTGAAAACACTGATGCTGCTGAAGAAGCTACACCAGCCCCCGTTCAAGCTAAGTCTGCACCCTTTCAAAAAAGTCAGAACGAGCAACGAAATAACTTCCAAAACCAAAATTCGCCCGCGAATAACGGTAACAATCCTAACGGAAACTTTAAAAAGAAACCTGCATACAAAGACGCCGATTACGAATTTGATGGCATCATCGAATCTGAAGGCGTTCTCGAAATGATGCCTGATGGATATGGTTTTCTTCGTTCTTCAGATTACAACTATTTGGCGTCACCAGACGATATATACCTTTCAACTTCACAAATACGGTTATTTGGTCTGAAAACAGGCGATACGGTTAAAGGTGTGGTACGTCCGCCGAAAGAAGGAGAGAAGTTCTTTCCTTTAGTTAAAGTCCTTAAAATCAACGGACACGATCCGCAAATTGTTCGCGACCGAATTGCTTTCGAGCATTTAACACCCGTTTTTCCTCAAGAGAAATTTCGTTTAGCCGAAAAACAAAGTTCTATTTCTACACGAATCATCGATTTATTTGCACCGATAGGTAAAGGGCAGCGTGGTATGATTGTCGCCCAACCGAAAACCGGTAAAACGATGCTTTTGAAAGACATTGCAAATGCCATCGCAGCCAATCACCCCGAAGTTTATCTATTAGTATTGCTAATCGACGAGCGTCCGGAAGAGGTAACCGATATGCAGCGCTCTGTTCGCGGAGAAGTTATTGCATCGACCTTTGATCGCGAGCCGCAAGAACACGTGAAAATTGCAAATATCGTTCTTGAAAAAGCCAAAAGATTGGTAGAGTGCGGACACGACGTGGTTATCTTACTCGATTCAATTACTCGTCTAGCACGCGCATACAACACGGTACAACCTGCTTCGGGTAAAGTACTTAGCGGTGGTGTCGACGCAAATGCGCTTCAAAAACCAAAACGATTTTTCGGTGCTGCTCGTAACGTTGAAAACGGCGGATCACTGTCGATTATCGCTACAGCACTCACCGAGACCGGATCTAAAATGGACGAAGTGATTTTTGAAGAGTTCAAAGGAACCGGTAATATGGAATTGCAATTAGATCGTAAAATTGCAAACAAACGTATTTTCCCTGCGATTGACCTAATGTCGTCATCGACACGTCGCGATGACATGCTACTCGACGAAAAAACGCTTCAACGTATGTGGATCATGCGTAAATATTTGTCGGATATGAACCCAGTGGAGGCCATGGATTTTGTAAACGACAGATTCAAGAAAACCCGTAATAATGAAGAGTTTTTGATTTCGATGAACGATTAAAAACTAAACTTCACGAGATAAAATCGGCAACAAGATTTTAGCAAAAAAGGTACTTTAAGTCAAATTCGCATTTGTTTAAAGTTCGTGTTATAGAAGTTAGTTTGCGGACTAATTTCCACTACCTTTGGAAAGCTACATCCTTGTTGCCGATTTTTTTATGAAAAACTTTAGTCGTTTTAAATCACTATTAGCCATATTTCCAGCTGTTTATTTCGCTTTTTTCGCTTACGCAGAAAAGGAAAAAACCTTTCAAAAAAGAGCTACTCGTATCATAGGCAGCAGTTATAGTCAAAGTTCTCAATCTTTTAGTAGTGAGTACCTTTTAGGGAAGTTTATTCCGGCTTCACATCCCGACTTTTCGATTATTCCCGAAAAGTATTCCACAAAAAAAGACTTGTATTTACGAAAAGAAGTGCTAGCAGCTTTCCAACAAATGCATGCAAAAGCAGCGAAAGAGGGAATCTTATTAAAAGTAGTTTCCGCCACAAGAAATTTTTCAGATCAAAGGAAAATTTGGGAGAAAAAATGGAACGGACAAACGCTTGTATCGGGTAAAAATTTGGCATTAACAGTTAGAAATCCGGTAGATCGCGCAAAAATCATCATGAAATACAGCGCTATGCCTGGGACTTCCCGTCATCACTGGGGAACGGATATTGATATTAATAGCGTTTCACCTTCCTACTTCGAAACCCAAAAAGGAAAAAAGGAATATCAATGGTTAGTCGAGCATGCAGCAACTTACGGATTTTGTCAGGTTTACAGTGAAAAAGGCGCAAGTCGTTCTAGCGGTTATGAGGTTGAAAAATGGCATTGGAGTTATATGCCTACTGCAAAGAAGCTCCTGCAAGAGTATCAAACACAAATTAGTGAAACCGACATCTCTGGGTTTTTAGGTGCAGAAACAGCCAAAAAAATGAAAGTGGTTGAAACCTACGTATTGGCAATAAACTCGAATTGTAATTAAACTTTTTTAAAAACGGCTTCCGAAGAACGCTAGCTACACAAAAGAACTGTTTTACCTTTGTAATTCAGTTTTTATAAAACATTTTGAGAAAAATCTTAATCATAGACGACGAGGAGAAGCTACGTGGGTTGCTAGCTAGAATCATTAGCTTGGAAGGTTTCGAAGTACATCAAGCTAGTGATAAAAAATCAGGACTTCGCAAATTAACACAAACCGACGTGGACGTGGTTTTATGCGACGTCAAGCTTCCCGATGCATTTGGAATTGATTTGGCGAAGGAAATTAAAGCGATTTCTCCAACTACCGAAGTTATATTGCTTACCGCTTACGGAAACATTCCCGATGGCGTTCAAGCGATAAAAAATGGCGCGTTCGATTATCTAACCAAAGGAGACGATAACAACAAGATAATTCCGTTATTGTATCGTGCGTTAGAGAAAGTTGATTTATCGAAACGTGTTGCAAATCTGGAGCAACAACTCGGAAATAAACATTCGTTTGATAAAGTTATTGGTACATCAAAAGCAATAAAAGATGCTGTAGCCTTGGCGCAGCGAGTAGCAACGACAGATACCACTGTTTTACTCACTGGAGAAACGGGTACTGGAAAAGAGGTTTTCGCACAAGCAATTCATCACGCCAGTAACCGATCCAAACATAATTTCGTGGCTTTAAATTGCTCTGCTTTTAGCAAAGAATTGTTAGAAAGCGAAATGTTTGGTCATCGCGCTGGAGCATTTACCGGTGCGATGAAAGATCAAAAAGGTCTTTTTGAAGCAGCCAATAACGGCACAATTTTCTTGGATGAAATCGGTGAAATGGCAATCGATTTACAAGCGAAATTGCTTCGAGTTTTGGAAACAGGAAGTTTTATTCGCGTAGGCGATTCGACACCCACTAAAGTAAATGTACGCATTATTGCTGCCACCAATCGCGATCTTAATGATGAAATTCAAAGGGGTAATTTTCGTTCCGATTTGTTTTATCGTATTTCGGTTTTTCAAATTCATTTACCACCCTTACGCGAACGAAATTCCGATATTGAAGCACTTGCCAAACTGTTTTTAGAGCAAGCCTCAGCAAAAACAAATAAACGAATTACAACGGTCGATCCAAACTATTTTCAAGCCCTTCAAGCGCATGAGTGGAAAGGGAATATCCGTGAATTGAAGAATGTTGTTGAAAGAAGCGTTATTTTAGCAGATTCGCAAATTACGATCGAGCATCTTCCAGCCGACTTTCAATTGGCAACAACTGCAGTTGCAAAGAGTAAAATACTCTCGGCTTTTGAACTTGCAAGCGCGGAGAAAATTCACATTCAGAAAGTTCTTAATTACACAAACGGCAACAAAACAAAAACTGCTGAATTACTCGGGGTTGCACTAACAACGCTGTATCGCAAAATCCAAGAATACGACCTTAAATAGTCTTGAAATTAAAGAGATAAAGTATGGTGTACAGAAAGTTCAAGCATTGATAACGGTATCCTGATACCCACTGATTGATTTTATTTGACGTAACGGTCTGAGATTTTTAAATATAAACAAGTCTTAACAATTTTCTTAAGGATATTTCCGTTTTACTAACTGAGTGCACTTATGTCCGGGTGAGCGATAGCAGTGTTATCCTTTTTGGCATTTCGGTTTTTCCATCGAACTTCTTGCCAAAAAGATAAAGCGGATAGCGCGACGGCGGTATAAAAAATTATTGGCGAAGCGCTACGGAACAACCGCCGGCACCCCCAAAAAAGTAAAGGCGCTAAAAATTGAACTATTTTAAACTCGGAACCGTCAGGAAAGATCTTTTAAACAGTTTTTACGAAAATCGCTTATTCTCAAAATCTTGAAAATTTTCAAAAAAAAACCGAGAACAGCTGCCTCGGTTTACATTTTTTGATTTCTACAGGTTTAGTTCACAACTAACTTTTTGGTAGTTGTTTCGCCATTGGCGGTTAGTTTTACCAAGTAAAATCCTTTATTCAAGTTCTGAATTTGGTACGTATCGTTAACTTCGGTTGGTTTGTTAATGCGTTGCACGAGTTGCCCGTTGAGGTTGATTACCTCAATAGTTTCCAAATCTACGGATGCATTAACATAAACGTAATCTGCTTTGGCAGGGTTTGGATATATCGAGGTAGCTGCATCGAGGGTGCGCGTTTCGGTGTTCAAGAATAAATTTGGCCAGCGGTTTTCGGCTACAGGTCCGCCCCAAATTAGGGTCGCTAAAACCGGATTATCAATAAACGGATTGCGGTTTCCTTGGCCGTATGTATTGTTTCCGTTTCCGAGATATGTATTTCTATTATCTTCGAAAGGAGATACAGGATCTTCAGCATTCCATTGCAAAAACACAATCGGAACGTTCGGATCTGAGGTTATCGTTGGTCCGCTTCCAACAAAAGTTGGTGTACATTGCTCGCCATATCGCAAGTACATATAGAGAATAATCCGGGCGACATCGCCTTTCCATTCATCGCCAGGATACCAATTAACACCAGCGGTACCAGCGTTTCCTGAGCCGCTGCTATACTTTCTATTTCCTCGGGCGTTATTTTGACTGACATCGCAGGCACGGAGCATGTGAGCGTCGGCGCCGGGACCGGATGATCCCAAATCTGGGTTTCCTAATGCTTGCGCGAAAACATGTTCGCGGTTCCATTCACCGGTATTTCCGCCGTTACTATTCTTATTGCGTGCTCGATCGTTAAATTCAAAATTATCTGTTCCATTTTCATATCCGTACATTAGCAATACTTGCTGTGAGTTTTCGGGATTTTGATCAATTATTTTCAAAGCGTTCCAAACCCCTGGGGTGTAAGTAAGGAAATTAGTGTGTGTTGTACTGATTTTGGTTGCTAGTGCGGTTTTTAATGCATCGCCTGTCAAATTCCAATTAAATCCGTTGTAATAGGGCGCTGCTGGTGCGCCTGCTTGCGCGACCATTAAGACAGAGTAAAGGCTTACCGTCGCTAAAAGTAGTATCTTTTTCATATTTTTTTACGTTCCAACAATGCCATATAGAAACCGTCGAAACCAGTTTCGTGGGCAAAGATGTTTTTATCGGTTACAAAATTAAAGTTTTTTCCGTGGTCGGTTTCCAAAAATGCAGCCACTTGCTGCTGATTTTCAGAGGGTAATATTGAACAAGTAGCGTAAACCAACTTTCCGCCTGGTTTTACCATTTCCGAGTAGCGATACAAGACATCGCGCTGTACTTCCCGAATGTTATCGATAAATTCGGGCTGTAGTTTCCATTTCGAATCCGGATTGCGTTTCAATACACCTAAACCGCTGCACGGCGCATCAATCAACACGCGATCGGCTTTTTGGTGTAGTTTTTTAATCACTTTCGTGGAATCGATAATGCGGTATTCAATATTAAAAGCACCGTTTCGTTTGGCGCGAAGTTTCAGTTGCTTGAGTTTGCTTTCGTATAAATCCATCGCGATAAGCTGACCCTTGTTTTCCATCAACGAAGCCAAGTGTAAAGTTTTGCCACCAGCTCCTGCACAAGCATCGATCACGCGCATACCGGGTTTAACGTCGAGTAGGGGAGCTACTAATTGCGAACTGGCATCTTGAACTTCGAAAAGTCCTTCTTTAAAGGCATCGGTTAAAAATACGTTGGCGCGTTCGCGAAGTACGAGACCGTGCGGTTGTTCTTCGAGGTAATCGGTAGCTATATCCAGATCCATTAAAATGGCACGCAATTTTTGAGGTGTCGTTTTAAGCGTATTTACACGTAAAATAACTTTTGCTTGCTGATTTTGTGCATGAAGTTCTTTGGTCCACAATTCTTCTCCGAGTTCGGCAACGGCCATTTCATCCATCCAATCGGGAATGGCTTCACGGAACACGCGTTGTTTAGAAAGTTCGTCGAAACGGCCTTTGATTTTTCGTTCAGGAACGCCTTGTAACTGCGTCCAGTCTGGAATTGGATAACCTCGCAATACTGCCCATACGGCAAAAATTCGCCACAGGTCTGGTCGGTCAAAGGGCGCTTTTACGTCGGCAATTTCCGCGTATAGTCGCTTCCAACGTACAATTTCGTAAATGGTTTCGGCAACAAATTTTCGATCGTGGCTTCCCCAACGCTTATCTTTTTTCAAAGCCAATGCAACGACTTTATCGGCGTAGGCATCTTCGTTGAAAATCATGTTCAAGGAATCAATCGTGGTGTAAACCAGATTTCGGTGTAATCTCATGCTATAAAAAAATCAGCCCGCAAAGGTAGCTCATTCTTTTGGAACATCAGTCGTGTTTGCCGTCAAAATACGTGGTCCATTTACCTTGAACGCGCATCGTCTGTTCAATAACATCGCGCACAGCTCCTACACCTCCATTTTTATGCGAAATGTACTTGGAAATGGCTTTGATTTCAGGCGCTGCATCCTGCGGACAAGTAGGTAAGCCAACTAGTTTCATGACATGATAATCCGGAATATCATCGCCCATATACAAAACGTGTTGCGGATCGATTTGATAACCGTCGATAATCTCGTGAAAGGCTTCGACTTTATCGGCCGAACCCAAAACAATATCGGTAATACCCAAATTTTGTAATCGAATGCGCACGCCATCGTTTTTACCACCAGAAATAATAATGACACGATAGCCAGATTCTACTGCTGCTTTCATGGCAAAACCATCGCGGATATACATCGTACGCAACATTTCTCCGTCGCTGGTGATGTGAACCTCGCCGTTGGTTAACACGCCGTCGACATCAAAAATGAATGTAGTAATATGATTGAGTAGGTGCTTATAAGATTCCATGTTGATTTTGGATTAGTTCGGAAAGTTTTTGATATAAATTGCGCAATTCCGCATCAGTTAGAGCTTGTACATGATTTTGCATCGTTGTCTGGTCGTTTCGTAATGCCGGACCAGTTTGTGCTTTTTTCGGCGTTAATGAAAACGCTTTGTCGACTGTTTCGTAAATCAAGGGTTTTAGAACGTCAAACGGCACATTTTCGGTGTTGAGAATTTCTTCTGCGGACGCGAATAAAGCGTTTACGAAATTGCAGCTAAAAACCGCAGCTAAATGCAGTTTTAACCGTTGTTCTGAGCTTGCAGAGTACAGTTGTGCTTGCAAATTCTGCGCTAAACTTTCCAAGTGTTTTTGCGCTTGATTGGTATTCGATTCGAGGAAAACAGGAAGTTTGTTCCACGAAAGTGCTTTAGTTTTCGAAAAGGTTTGCAGCGGATAAAAAACACCGCGATTTTCGAATCGCCCGAGTGTGCTCATTGCTACCGAAGCTGCTGTGTGTGCAACAGTTCCTTGAAATGAAATTGGAATTTGCTCAACTACGTTAGCAATTGCTTTATCGGCAACGGCAATTAGTATTAAATCGGTTTCAGAAATATGGTTAAAAGATGTTGAGCAACTAACGGGAAAGCCTTGCACATCCGGATTTCTTCCAACAACTTCGACGAGTTTAAGCGTTTTACAATCGGCAATAGCCTGAGCCAAATGAAAGGCGACGTTTCCGGTACCGACTATTGAAATGTGCAACATGGAGGTAAAGGTACAAATTTGATTGTTTTTCTCGGATGATAAATAAGTTGCCTGAGCCTGTCGAAGGCAACCGCAAAGTTCGCAAAGAGGTTTATTGTTAGTATTAAGATGGAAGTATTAAGTACTAAGACTTCGAGACGTTCACCATTTAACCTATCGTTTTCCCCTCCCGAACCCACGAATCCTCGGAGTCTGAGCCTGTCGTATGCGGCATTGTGAACACGNTTATAAATCAGCAAAAACTACAATAAAAATTATTGTTTAACTTTTATTAGGTTTACTATAACTTTTGTTAAAGTTCCTTTTTAATTTGCACCGCTTGTTTTTTTTTTTTTGCTTTGGTATCGGTTAACCAACTTATTATTTTATTAATTTTAAAAATTTACAAATGAAGAATTTTTTCTACAGTGGTATTGCACTACTCTGCTTTAATGCCTTTGCCTCTGCCAGCACAGAAGCAACCAAGGTAGACTACAATTCAGAAGGCTTGCCTTTGCAAACTGAAAATGTTAAATTATCAGACACACCATGCGCTGACCAGTGGAGTGCTGATGTTGCTTTTTTTCAGGAATATCTAGGTGTTAGTCACAGAAAAGCGATGCGTTTAGCTGATTTAGCTTTCGAAAAATGCCTAGATGATTTATACGGCAATTAATTAGTAACAATCCTCAAAGCGTAAAATCATCAACGCTTTGAGGATTTAAAAATTGAAATTATGAATTACAATTGGCATATAATTGCCCTTTTCTGTTTCTGCATAAGTTTCGGACAGAATAAAAAGACAGTTCAAGTAGAATACGGTTTGGAATTTCTTTCGGATGAAAAAATCGAAAAAAACTCGCGACTTAAACTGCTTTTCGACGACAGTAATTTAGGCGCAAAGAATGCGTCATTTATACTAACTATTAAAGGAAATGAAGCCAATTTTTATGCACGCCCCTATCGCGGCCTCGATACTGACAAATGGGAAACCGCATTAATATTAGCCGATTATGAGTCAGAATTATATATCGATAACGCAAAGGCTACTGTGACTTATAACAACGAACGAGCTACTTTTGAAAAAGCTAAATATCTAATTTCTAGAAGTATAATTGGAAAATGGAAAATCAACTACCAAGATACTACAACAATTCAAGGATTTAAATGTTATAAAGCAACAGCAACTGAAGAAAATATTGGGATCAACAATAAAATAACCACTAATGAAATAATGGTTTGGTTTTGTCCTGAATTAGCGTTCCCATTTGGACCTAGTGGCTATGGAAAACTTCCGGGTTTGATTTTACAACTCACTGTTAATCGAGTTAGCTTTTACGCTAAAAAGATTAATTTAGACAGTAAAGAAGAGATCGAAGTACTCACGAAGGGAATTCCAATTTCGGAAATTGATTACGTAAACTTACTTGCGAAGGAATCAAAAAGAAGTAAAGGAATCAACGACTAAATATGCAGTGATTTTTCTCCTCTACCACTTGATAATCTTGTTTTAATGTCAAAAGTACTTTTCTGCCTTTTTCTTTTTTCAATCCAACTATCCTTCTCCCAAACCAAGACTATATCTGGCATCGTCTCCGATTCGCTCAACACACCCCTCGAAAATGCAAACGTACTCGCCAAATCGCGTGCCGAAAAACCCGAAATTAAG
>NZ_NOXX01000082.1 GCF_002251775.1 Flavobacterium aurantiibacter | reverse complement strand
TCGCCAAAGGGTAGGTACTCGGCGTTCCCGATAATGATCGGGACTAANTTTAACGCTCCGCCCTCATTAAACTTAAACGGCGAGTTGTTCGAATTCTTGTGTTCGTCAACTAAAAGTTTTCTCACCAAGCATTTATTTTTTATTGGTGTTAGAATACTATTTGCTAAAGTAACGATTTCGCCAAAGGGTAGGTACTCGGCGTTCCCGATAATGATCGGGACTAAAGGCTGGCTTACTTGACCCAAATTGTTTGAGATGTAAGTACTTGAGCTCAAGTGGTCGATTCCCTTAGTCAATATAATCAACTACTTCAAAAATGATTTCCTTATTGATCGAGAAAATTCTAGTGTTCTTTTCTTTCATTGAGAGTATAATTACCTCATCATTAGTTTGTTTGTTAAACGCAATTACATTTTTCTGATCGATAAGGTTAGCGGCCACAAACAATAGTCGATCTGACAACTTTCGATTTTTTGCGATTTCATACAAGTTTATCTGCCCTTTATTCTCTTGTTTAAATGTTAAATCATAAAGTTCCTGATCTTTCTTAATACCCATGTAAGGATTATTTTTTTGTCTTTCAAGCCAATTGTTAAGATAAGTTTCTAATTTTTTCTTCGATGTAAGAATTTTATAGTTGGAATTTTCAAAAATTATAACATTTTCTGAACTATTAATTTTTGAACAACTAATAACTACGAGAAACGATAACAACGATAGTAATGTAGCTGGTTTCATTAATTTTTTAGTTTTGTATAATTTGGGCTAAAGCTTCCATTTGCTGATTGAACTGTAAGCTTCAACGTACCTGGATAGTATCTCATCGTGTTTGAAGAAATTTGATAACCTAAATTTAGGCTATTAAAGGTTTCAATTTTTGAATCGATCGCATTTTGGCCATAACCCTCTCTATTCATGTTTAATAAATAATTGCCAAATGAACCTATTATTTGTTCTTTATAATTTTTAGTTGTATTTTGGAAACTTGGGTCTGCCATTTGTTTTAGATAGACTTCAGCATGATTTTCAAAGTTGCTTTTTACACCATTAATGTTGTTTTTTTGGTGGAGTATTTCATGTTTCATAGTACTTTTAAAATTATCGATATCATCTAATGCAGGGCTAAAACCACCGTTATTATTGATTCGCGCAACGTTATCAAAATTGCAGGTAAACGCAGGATTTTCGCTAGATTTTTCATCCGTAGCTCCTGTTCCAACTATCGTTCCATTTTCAGCACCAACTGCTTTAGCATAATATTTCGCAATATTCGCAATTGCTTTGTTAGATCCAACTGAATTATCAAGTTGTGAAGGGGAGTAAAGTTTGCCATCCATTTGAATTTTTACCATATTTCCGACGCGTGTATCCCCAAACATTTCGCTTATTTCAACCTGATTGCCGTTGGCATCGTAA
>NZ_NOXX01000218.1 GCF_002251775.1 Flavobacterium aurantiibacter | reverse complement strand
AAAAATCGATTTTGTAATTTTATGCCGGAGGCGGGCTGGAGGCCCTGGAGCGTTGCTGTACCCTTTTTAGAGAATTTTCACTACAATCCCGTATATTCACCTCGGTTGACCTGAATATAAACTGTTTTGTGTTTTTTAATTTTTTCCTTGAAAACCAGTTTCGGACGCTGATTTTGAGAATAGTTTTGTGCTACGAATCGATTGAAGTGGTTTTTAAATCATCAAATTTTTTGGGAACGACATTGATTAGCCCTGATGGCAGCGGAAAACCCAAAGCTGCAACAAGGCGTGCGCACACTGTTTTGCTGGCGACCAACGGAAGCCGAGCAAAACGGTTGTGCAAACCCTTGGTGTAGCGCGGATTTGCAGCGAACAGCAGGAATAGCTTCAAACCTACACTAGACTTGAAAACTTTGTTAAGCCTCTGTAATTTATTCTTTTGAGAATAATAATGTACCCAAATTTGATCGTACGTGCGTTTCTAAAATCAAATCGATTTTAAATCTTTTATGACTTTAAAGGCAAGATCAACTTCTTCGTCGGAAACTAAAATGGTGAATTCGAAAGAGGTGGAAATTACTTCGTTGATGATGATTCCTTCCCAGGCAAGTCGCTGGAAAATAAAGTAATACACACCGGGCGTCGACACGTTGTCTTTCGGCAGCTTTACGGTAATCGACGCTAGATTCTCGAATTTGTGAAGCAGCTTTTCGCCTACAAAATGCTTGTCTACCAGCTGGCTAACCGATTCGCTAATCACAATATTGGTTTCGGAAACCCCGCGCGACGAGGTGTAAAAAATATCGGTGTAGTTTTTTATATCCGCTATTAAATCGGCTTGTTTGTTCAAAATCGTATCGGAAACCGCAAATGTATAATCGACCAACGAAGAGCGCACAGTAATTTCTCCAATGTTTTTGAGCACTTTTACGATCTTGTGATTCATTCGGAAATCGAGATCTTCCGACAAGCGTTTGAGTGCCATCACAATTGCGCCTTGTTTCACGTCTTTTCCTAATTCTTGCTGTAAATCGGGCAACATATTGCGCGAAAGCGAGGTTAGGTTGATGATTCCTTGCGCGAGTGCGTTTAGCAAAAAGGGCTTTGTTTCGATGTAATTTTCTACAACGGCCGCAATAGTTTTCATAACAGAGTTGCTTTTAGTAAGAACCGCGCTCTACACCTAAATAATGTAACGCCAATTTACATTTTGTGGAATTTCATCCAAACTAAAACGCCGTTCTTGTATATCTGACAATTTGTTTCAAATATAACAACTAGAAATGATAAAATGCATCGGGTAAGTGTTTGATGTCGAAAGATTCGCCATTTTTAACAATCGCAATGATATCAAAACGGAATTCTACCTCATCTTCTAAATCTTCTGCGAAAGCATTTACCGCTTGGAGGAGGTTGTTAATTTTCTTTGATTTTACCGTTTCTTCGGGCAGTCCGAAATCAACACTACTGCGGGTTCGCACTTCAACAGCACACACAACATTGCCTATTCGTGCAATGATATCAATCTCTGATTTTTGGTACACGTAATTGCGTTCCAGAATTTCGTAACCCTGTTCTTCCAAGTAGGTCACGGCCATTTCTTCACCTTTTTTTCCTAAGTCGTTATGCTGCGCCACTAGTCGAAACGTAAAACTGTTTTGTCTTTGCTAACGGTGAGTTTTGCGTGAGCACCTAAAATTAATGCGCGATTATCCGAAATATGACCTGCCAGAAAATCGAAAACCACCGGAATATTGAGGCCTTCAAGATGTTCTGCCACAATCTGGTTGGCGTTTTTGCCCCACGGAACTTCGTTGTCTTTCATTTTTGTCATACCGCCCACAACAACGCCTTTTAGCTTACTGAGGCAGCCGCAGCGCTTGAGGTTCATGAGCATTCGATCGATGTGGTACAGGTATTCGTCGAGGTCTTCGAGAAAAAGAATTTTATTGTCGCAGTTCACCTGACTTACGCTGCCCAGCAAACTGTAAAGAATAGATAGATTTCCGCCAACAAATTCGCCTTCTGCGGCTCCGAGTTGGCTTTCGGAATCGGTTGGTATTTCGTACTGCAACGGTTGTCCGAACAAACATTTTCGAAGCGATTCGACGGCCGCTGGACTTGCGGTAGCCACATTTAAAGGCATTAATCCGTGTATGCTTGCAAATCCTAAATTGTTGAGATGGTTATGCAACACAGTAACGTCGGAAAAACCAATTAGCCATTTGGGATTTTTTTTAAAGGCCGTGAAATCAATTTTATCGATGATCCGCACGGTACCATAACCGCCGCGAACACACCAAACAGCTTTGATATTTGGGTTATCGAATTGCTCTTGTAAATCGGCCGCCCGCTGTTGGTCGGTTCCAGCTAACTGATTGTAATCTAAACCGATAGAACTTCCGATTTTGACTTTTAACCCCCAGCTTTCCAGCAGCTTAATAGCTGGTTTTAGATTGTCGGTAATATTTTTTCGCGCGGTAGCAACTATTGCTACGGTATCACCTGGATTGAGTTTCGGCGGCAATATTTTTTTTCCCTGGTTTTGGGCGTTCGTCGCAGACATCATAAACAAAAATATAAGAATCGATAAGCGCATGTATTTACGCGTTAAGAGAATCCTGACGGATAATTTTTCCGTTTCCTGTTTCTTTAAAAATAGGTTTAAAGATTATTTCCTTGGGTTTT
Organism: Flavobacterium aurantiibacter; assembly: GCF_002251775.1. Taxonomy (GTDB): domain Bacteria; phylum Bacteroidota; class Bacteroidia; order Flavobacteriales; family Flavobacteriaceae; genus Flavobacterium; species Flavobacterium aurantiibacter. Next base: position 43,281 of record NZ_NOXX01000218.1, on the reverse strand, counting down.
TCGTATTTGTCTAGCTTTTTGAAGGTGTCCTCGGAAAGTTCGTACGGTTCTCCTTCTACAACTAATACCAAACGTTGCCCCAACTCGTTGTCGGGCAGCCCAGCTACAAAGAAGCGGCGGTTGATTTTAGGCGCTAACTTTTCTTCGATTAATTCCGGAGAAAGCTTAATGCCACCTGAATTGATGACGTTGTCGATACGCCCTAACCACGTAAATGTGTGTGGCGTATGCACTTGAACCAAATCGTTTGAAACAATTTTCTCGTTTGAAATATAGGGTGCCGAGATTACGAGACAACCGCGCTCATCGGCGGAAACTTCGATATTCGACATGGTCTGGAAAACGGCGTCGCCAACAGGTTTAGCTGCGATATGCGATACGGTTTCTGTCATTCCAAACGTTTCAAAACAGGCCGTTCCGGAGGCAATTAAATCGGCCTCAAGTTGTGCACTAATTTTGGCCCCACCAACAATTAACTTCTTGATCCATTTTAAGTCGCCAATCGAGTTTTGCGCCTGCAACGGCACCATTGCTGAAAAGGCGTATTGGGTATCGCAGTTTTTCAATGGCTTTGCGCTTGGTGCCACAAAATCGATGTCGAGTCCGAGCACAAATCCGCGTACAAACATCATTTTTCCTGCCACATATTTTGCTGGTAAGCAGTGAAGTACTTTATCGCCTTCCATTAAATCAAAAAAAGCACCTGTTGCCAATGCCGAATTAACCATAGCTTGCTTTTTAACGCGAATACGTTTTGGCAAACCTGTACTTCCGGAAGTATCCATTTCGATATAATCGCGATCGTCGAACCAATCGAGCAGAAAGTTTCCAACGGGCTTTTCAAAATCGGCTCCTTCCTTAATAAAACTGTAGGCTACGCGGCATAAATCATCTTTTCCTAAATGGAAACCATTAAGTTTAAATTTATGATGTACGTCGGTGTAATTGATTGTATGTGTTTCCATTATATTTCATTTTGAGGAATTGGTCCGCTAAGTTTTTCTCGCCAACCTTTCCATTTGTATTTTTTAGCAAAGATGAATGTTAAGATAGGGAAAATAATGACAAGTGGGACAAAAATTTCGAATCCGGCAGACGGCTCCGACAAATCTTTAAAGATCGAGTGAGTTTGAAAGGCTGTCCAGTCGGCAGTTACGAGTAATGCGGTACACAAATTATTAGCTGCGTGAAAACCAAGTGCGAGTTCGGTACCCTCATCCATTAATGTTATCAATCCTAAAAACAAGCCGGTTCCGATGTAATAAAACATGATTACAGGTCCGATTTTATCGACTTCTGGATTGAAAAAGTGCAATCCGCCGAAGATTACCGAGGTGAAAATCCACGGCAACCAACGATTCTTAAACAGTGTCGCAAAGCCCTGCATCAAATAGCCTCTAAAAAGAAGCTCTTCTAAAGTTGTTTGAATAGGAATCATGGGCACTGCAATTAGAAACAAGATGATAAAAGGCAGCAATTCGAATTGCAAAACATAGTGTTCTGGATCTGAAAGCGCGTATGCTACTGTGGTTATGATCGAAAAAATGCTCCAGATTCCAAAGGCAAAATAAATTCGGGAGTAATCGATTTTGGGTCGGCTGGTAACAATTGTTTCAAAAGCTAATCGGTGAACGTACCGAACCGCGAAATAGAGCCCGCCCAAACCTGCTAAAAAAGAAAGCAATAGTAGGAACAGCAATAAGTTGGAGTCCAATACTTTATATAATACGTCTTCAGAAAGTTCGCCCAATTTGCCGTCTTTAGCCGACTGAAATAATACGGCAATCGTTAAAGGGATTTGGCCTATAACACTAGCTACAATTACCAAGACGGATCCCAGCAAGTATTTAAGAAATTCGGACGCTGGTTTATTGGAGACGGAAAAAAAGTTGCTCATTTGTTTTCTTTTTGCGCTAAGTTACAACAGCGGCTTAACATATCGAAGCGTGCCGCTTACTTCATTTATCAAAGCTTTGGCAAAAGTGCCTTAAACCATTGGACTACCTTTGCGGTCAAATTGCCTGAAAAAATAAGCTATGAGAAAGATATATTCCGGAATGTTCTACACATTCATTCTAATTTTCAGCACGTTAGGTGCTTATTCGCAAAACTCTGGAAAAACTGTAAAATTATCGGGACGTGTTTTCGATGCAGGAAATAAAGCACCGATGGAGTACACGACGATTACGCTCAAAAACACAACAACCAATGCCGTTTCGGGTGGAATTACAGACGCTAAAGGTGCCTTTACTATCGACGTTGCTGTGGGTACTTACGACATTACTATTGAATTCATCTCCTACAAACCCGTCGAAATCAAAGGAAAAGCCCTGACGGAAAACACCAACTTAGGCAATTTCTCTCTAGTTGAAGATGCAACTGTGTTAGAAACCGTAGAACTGCGTACAGAAAAAACTACCGTTGAAATTAAGCTCGATAAAAAAGTTTACAACGTGGGACAGGATTTGCTTGTGAAAGGCGGTACAGTTAGCGATGTTTTAGACAATATACCATCTGTAGCTGTTGACACGGATGGAACCATCACTTTGCGTGGAAATGAAAATGTACGTGTGCTTATCGATGGGCGTCCATCAAATGCGATTAACATTTCTGAAGCGCTGCGCCAAATTCCTGCCGATGCAATCGATAAAGTAGAAGTAGTTACGAACCCATCTGCACGATACGAGAGCGAAGGCGGCGGCGGTTTGTTGAATATCATTCTCAAAAAAGGAAAAAACCTCGGAATCAACGGTTCGATTATTGCTTCTGGCGGCACACCAACCAACTATGGTTTAACTGCCAATGTGAACTATAAAACTAAACTCTTTAATCTATTTGGAACAACGGGTTACAACTATCGTAAAAATCCCGGAAACGGATTAAACAACAGCGAATATTTGAACGAAGACGGTACAACCCGAAATTTTATCGATGAAAAAAGAAACAACGAACGTATCAGCGATAGCTACAATACCAACTTTGGTTTCGACTTACTTCTCGACGAAAACACCACTTGGACGCACCAAATGAATTACCGCAGCAGTGAAGGAAGCAACGATGAAACAGTTCGATTTAACAACTTCGACGCCAACCGTGAAAACCTCTTCGTTACGCGTCGAAACAATGAACAAGACAACGCCAGTTCAAGCATTGAATACGCCTCGAACTTTGTACATAATTTCAAAAGAAAAGGCCACAAACTCACGGCAGACTTGTCGTTTTCAACCAGTAGAGATAACGACGAGTCTATTATCGAAAATAACAATACAGCGGTATTGCAAGAACTTACGTTCAACGATCAAAATCAAAAGCGCAACATCATTCAAATTGATTATGTATTGCCTTTCGGAAAGAACCAACAATTCGAAGCCGGATATAAGGGCGACACAAATATTCTGGGAACAGACTTCGTAGTTGGCGGACTCGATGAAAACGGAAATTTCTCCCAATACCAACAGTTTTCTAACAACTTGGAATACAAAGAACGAGTTAACGCGCTTTACACGCAGTATGGAAATAAATTTGGTAAATGGTCGGCGTTGGTTGGTTTACGTTGGGAAGATTCCAACATTGACGTTAATTTACTCACAACCAACAACTTCAACAACAAGCGCTACAACAACTTTTTCCCTTCGGCCTTTTTAACGTACGAAATAACCCCTGAAACCAATGTATCGTTGAGTTACAGCCGTCGTATTAACCGTCCGCGTGGCCGACAATTAAACCCGTTTAGCAACTATTCTTCGAACATCAATATTTTTCAAGGAAATCCAGATCTTGATCCGGCAATGACCGATGCATTGGATTTCGGATTTTTGAAAAGATGGCGAAAATTAACGCTAAACGGATCGATGTACATCAACAGAACGACAGATTCGTTTCAGTTTGTGCGAAAAGAAAGTGGCGATTTCGTAACCACTATCGTCGACGGAGCCGATACTGTAGATGCCAACGGGAATCCAGTTATCGTTGGTGGTGAAGACATTCAAGTACCTGTAATTTTAACCACGCCCATTAACCTCGCCACCGAATACCGTTTCGGATTTGAATTTACTTTAAACTACAATCCATTTAAATGGTGGCGTTTGAATTCAAACTTCAATTTATTCCGAAATGAGACGCAAGGTGATTTCACCTACACCAGTACACAAGGTGAAGAGGTAACACAGAATTTCGACAATATTGCCTTCGGTTGGTTTTCTAGAATCAACTCCAAAGTAAGTCTGCCTTACGGAATCGATTGGCAAACGAACGGTACTTATAACGCGCCTCAACGCAATGCACAAGGTAGATCACTTGGTGTTTTTAGCGCAAATCTTGCGTTTAGTAAAGATATTTTGAAAGATAAAGGAACCTTAGCACTAAATGTTCAAGACGTTTTTAACAGTCGTAAGCGAATTAATGAAACCAATTTGGCTCAATTAAATTCATACTCCGAACAACAATGGCGTGTACGAACTATTACAATGTCGTTTACTTACCGATTTAATAAGAGTAAAACAGATAAAGATCGTCCGACGAGACGCGACGACGACGGTGGGGATTTTCCTGGATAATGGAAAAACGGTTTAGAAAAAGGTCGGTAAAGCAGTGGTTTTGCCGACTTTTTTGTTTTCAAAGTCTGTAGACTTCAAATCCAAAGGCTTTCCGCCTCCAAATGCAATTTTCCAAACGCTTTCTTTTACATTTGTTACCCGAAAGAATCGTCCATGAAAATAACTATTGTCGCCGGAGCTCGTCCTAATTTCATGAAAATTGCGCCGCTTATTCGCCAGATAAAAAATCGACAGGAACAACGGTCCGATATACATTTCCGATTGGTGCACACCGGACAGCATTACGACGCCGCATTAAGCGATGTTTTTTTCGAGCAACTTCACATACCAAAACCCGATGTTAATTTCAACGTAGGTAGCGGCAGCCAAGCTGAGCAAACTGCAGCAATTTTAATCGCTTTTGAAAAGGAGCTCATCGAAAATCCTTGCGATTTGGTACTTGTTGTTGGCGATGTAACTTCGACGATGTCCTGTGCTATTACGGCGAAGAAAATGGGTGTGAAAGTAGCCCATGTTGAAGCGGGAATTCGTTCGGGAGATTGGACCATGCCTGAGGAAATTAATCGTAAAGTAACCGATTGTTTAACCGATTTACACTTTACAACCTCTGTTTCAGCATCAGAAAATTTGTTGCGAGAAGGAGTTAATCCGCAGCAAATTCACTTTGTTGGAAATGTAATGATTGATTCGCTGCTGCATTCGAAACCAAATTTTAAAGCACCTGATTGGTTTGCGGAAGCTAATTTAGAATCCGGGAAATATATCTTACTGACCTTGCATCGGCCATCCAATGTCGACAATGGTGATCAATTGGTGCACACACTAAGAACAATAGAGCAAATTGCTAGCGAGCGCGTTGTTTTATTTCCGATTCATCCGCGAACGAAACACGTTTTAGGATCGAAGATCAACGAATTTAAACGCATTTATTTCACCAGCCCACAGCCGTATTTAGAATTTATGTGGTTGGTGCAAAACAGCAGTTGTGTGATAACCGATAGTGGCGGCTTATCTGAAGAAACTACAGTTCTTGGGATAAAGTGCTTTACCCTACGAAACAGCACCGAAAGGCCCGAAACAATTGAGATAGGTACCAATACCTTGGTAGGGACCGATTTAAATGTCCTTTCAAAAGCATACACATCCTTCCTTAAAAATGGATTAGGAACACACGGCATTCCCGAGCTGTGGGATGGTCGAGCCGCCGAGCGTATTTTGGAGATAATTTTGCGCGAAAATGCCTGAAATACTGATCATTACTAACTATTTTCCACCAGAAACCGGAGCGGCAGCCAACCGAATCATGCAACTTGCGCAATTGCTTCAAAAAAACGGAAGACAAGTAACCGTGTTTTGTCCGCTTCCCAATTATCCTACGGGCAAGCTGTATCCCGGCTATAAAAACAAACTAAACACACGAGAATCGGTTCAGGGAATTTCGGTAGTGCGTTTTTTTATATGGCCATCGGCGTCGAAAAATCCGCTTGTGCGACTGTTTTCTACTGCTTCTTTATTGTTGTTACTGTCGTTTAAATTACTGTTTTCGCGCTTGCCTAAAGATGTTGTGGTACAATCGCCGCCCTTATTATTGTCGTTTGTCTGTTGTGCGATTTTGCGCTTACGCAGAAAAAAAATCATACTGAATGTCTCCGACTTGTGGCCTTTAGCCGCAGTTGAATTACAAGTTATACCACCCAAAGGCATCGGCTACCGTGCAGCCTGCTACTTTGAACGAAAAATATACGGCTGGGCGCAGGTTATTTTGGGTCAATCGGAGGAAATTTTAACGCACATTAAGTCCTTTAAACCTAAAGCGACATTAGAACTTTACCGGAATTTTCCGGAATTTTCTCATGAAGCAACGCCTGTTGTGGAGAATGCCGAAAAAGTGCAGATTTTCTACGCCGGACTTTTGGGTGTAGCTCAAGGAATTTATCGTTTATTAACCGAGATTTCCTTTGATGCGAACAAGGTAGAAATTCATGTATTTGGAGCAGGTGCCGAACAAGATTTAATAAGTAGATATTTGAGTCAAAAACCGAATTGCGGCATCTACTTTCATGGGAATTTAAGTCGCTCTGAATTGCAGGCTCGTATAGAAAAAATGGATTTTGCTCTGGTGCCGTTAGTAAGTCGCATTTACGGTTCGGTTCCGTCTAAAATATTCGAATACAGCAAAATGGGATTTCCACTCATTTATATGGGTGGTGGTGAAGGCAGCGATATCGTTCGGAACTTCAATTTGGGTTACGACGTTGAAACGGGTGATTACAAGCGTCTTTCCGAGCTAATCTCACAAGTAGCCCAACTAGATTCAGCGGAACGAATGGCTTTAAAATCTGAGGTTTTTCTGACCGCAAATCGAGCATTTAACGCGGCAGAACAATTTCAAAACTTAGCTGTTTTTAAAGGCTGAAACAGCTTGTTAAATTGAAGACTTAATACGCCTTTTCGTCGCCACGAACCGCGTTCACCACCGTCATGACAATAATTTTAATGTCGAGCAGTAACGACCAGTTTTCTAGGTAAAATATGTCGTATTTGACGCGATAAATGATATCTTTCTCATTTTCAACTTCGCCTCGAAATCCGTTGGTTTGAGCTAAGCCGGTAATTCCTGGTTTAATGAAATGACGAACCATAAACTTATCGATCTTTCGCGCGTACATTTCGGTGTGCGACACCATGTGCGGGCGTGGTCCAACAACCGACATATCGCCTAAGAGCACATTAAAAAATTGTGGCAATTCGTCGATGCTCGACTTTCGAAGGAACTTGCCAATTCTCGTAATACGCGGGTCATTTTTAGTAACTTGTTCTATATCAGCAATTTCATTGAGCGTCATCGAACGAAATTTAAAACAATTAAACTCTTTGTAATCCAATCCGTTACGCCTTTGTTTAAAGAAAACTGGGCCTTTGGATTCGAGTTTAATGATCAATGCTAAGAGGGGTGTGAGCCAAGAAAGAAAACCGATAATGATTACAATACTAAAAAGAATATCGAATATGCGTTTTGCTGTTCGATTGATCGGATCGTCGAGCGGAATATCGCGCAGAGATATAATAGGAATGTAGCCGTAATAATCGAGTTTGGTGTTATTTCCTAAGATGTTGCGCTCGTCTGGAAGAAACTTCAAAATTTTGAGATTATTATCGGCAAAATCAATAAAAGTTTCTACTTGAGTAGGCGACAAATCAACCAACGCACAATAGATTTCATCTATTTTATTTGATTGCACAAAGCTTAAACACTCGTCAATCTGCTGCTTTTTGTCGGATTCTAGATTAAAAACTCGAATTAAATCGTATCCATAATCCGGATTATCATTAAAAAAGTCGGCTAAAGCCTGCACATTTTTGGGTTGCCCAACTAAAACCACGTTTCTAAAATTTCCTCCGTAAATAGCTCTATATCTGCGTAGTGAATAATAGATTAACAACTTCACGGTTGCTACGATACAACCTGAAGAAAGCGTGTAAGTTAATACTTCTTTGGCCGGAACTTCTTTAGAATAAATTCCCGCAAAAGCGAAACAAACGAGCGTAAAAAGGAAAAGTTGTCTCGCAAGCTTATTTAGAATAGCAACTACTTTCGTAAAACGGTAAACTTCGTAAAAATCAATGTTTAGTGCAATGATTACCCAACTTAGCGAAATAAAAACCGAAAAATAAATGCTTGCAAATTCACTTCCCAACATGCAAATGGAAAATAAATTAATCACAACCAAGTCGAGCACATACGTGGTCGGCCGAATGTAAACAGAATATCGTCCTGTTTTTGCGCGCATTCTAGTGGTTGTATTTGGAGAAGTCTTTGTGGTCTTGTTTTTCTAAGTCGGCCTTCGACAAGCTTTTGAAGTAATTATAAGTTAGTTTCATCCCTTTTTCGCGGCTTACTTTTGGCTCCCAACCCAATAGCTCTTTTGCTCGAGTTATATCCGGTTGCCGTTGCAAGGGGTCGTTTTCTGGAAGAGGTTGAAAAACGATTTTCTGCTCCGTTCCGGTAAGCTTGATAATTTCTTTCGCGAAGTCAAGAATGGTGATTTCGTCTGGATTTCCAATATTTACAGGTAAAGAATAATCGGAGTGCAATAATCTAAATATGCCTTCCACTTGGTCGTCTACATAACAGAACGAGCGTGTTTGTAATCCGTTTCCAAAAATGGTGAGATCTTCACCACGCAGTGCCTGACCAATAAAAGCTGGAATTACTCGACCGTCGTTGAGACGCATGCGAGGTCCGTACGTATTAAAAATACGAACAATTCGGGTTTCCAAACCGTGAAAACGGTGATAAGCCATGGTTATGGATTCTTGGAAACGCTTCGCTTCGTCGTAAACGCCTCTCGGACCAATGGTATTTACATTTCCGTAGTAATCTTCGGTTTGTGGATGTACGAGCGGATCCCCGTATACTTCTGAAGTTGAGGCGATTAAAATTCGTGCGTTCTTAACTCGAGCTAATCCGAGTAAATTATGTGTTCCCAACGAACCAACCTTGAGGGTCTGAATTGGTATTTTTAAGTAATCGATCGGGCTGGCTGGCGACGCAAAATGGAGTATGTAATCCAAATCACCCGGCACAAAAACAAATTTGCTTACATCGTGGTGATGAAATTCAAAGTTTGGATGCTGAAAAAGGTGTTCAATATTTCGAAGGTCTCCAGTAATAAGGTTATCCATGCCAATAACATAATAACCTTCGGCAATAAAACGATCAGCTAAATGCGAACCTAAAAAGCCCGCCGCTCCCGTAATTAAAATTCTTTTCATTTATTTTTCTTCAATATTCGTTTTGCTGGCAGGCAATGCGGTATTGAATAAACAGTAGAGTACTGTAAAGAAAATCAGCCCGCGTTGCCTGCAAAAAAACGATTCGGTCAAAAATAAGACTATAATAGACAACGCGAAAACGATATGTAAGAAATCTGCCCTTTTTATCGCATTTCTCATGTTTAAAAAGAGCATCGCTAATAACAATAGAAATCCGAATACTCCCAATTCTGCGAAAGTTTGTACGTATTGGTTGTGGAAATTGAATTCTGCATATCCATTGTAAAGGCCGTGCTCATTTGCTTTTGCTACAATTTTGCTTTGAGAAGCTTCTAAGCCATAGCCTTTAAAAAAGATGGCATCTTCTTGCAACATTTCACCAAAAATACGGGTTTGATAAATACGTAATGCGGTTCCAGGAAAAAAGTGGTTCTGCTCAAACTTGTCCATATTCCACGCTTGATGAAGCGAGATGTTGTACACCTTTCCTTGTCCGTTTCCAATAGTTGTGTTCAACGTATTATCAACAAATGCTGTTTCATACTCCAGTAAGAAGCGTTCGCGAATATTCTTTACAAAAACTAATGAAAAGGCTAGAAATAACAGAAGTGAAATTAATGTCAAATACCGAACACTTTTAGGAACCTTTGAAAAGAACGAATAAAAAACAACAACTAAAACGGCGTCAATAAAAATGACGCTCTTAGAAGATAAAAGCAACACAAAAACGGCGAGGATAGCTAATGCCGCTTTTTCGATGGTTTGCTTCTGCGGAAGCGAGATAAAGTAAAATAATGCAAATGATGCAAAAACCGACATGTAAATGGCATTGCGTTCAATGGTGACTAGGTTGTGATAAAAAAATGCCGAATTATCTCCAGTACTTAAGAATGTCACTAAAGCCACTCCAATAAAAAAGATGGCATAAGCCGCAAAGCCAAACGAGTAGAACCTAAAAACGCCCTGAAGTTGTTGTGAACTGTACGCCGGTAAACATGAAAATGCAAAAGGTATAATGAGAAAAACCAGATCTTTCCGCAAACCGTTTAAAGTAGCGCCGTAATCTATAGACCATGCCGCAGAGACCGTCATGAGCACATAGAACAAAATTGGCAGTGCCAAGGACAGCGTCAATTTAAAATTTGTACGTGTAAACGACAATAAACAAAGCACCGCTAACAAAATTGTTGCTATGCTGCTGTAGGCAAATTTTAAAGGAATACTTGTTAAAACAACGGCTGCTAAAAACAGTTGCGCTCCTGCGTCAGTTCTTAGGTTGCTGATTTTCAGCCAGGCGAGTTGTAAATAATTGTAGATAAGCGTCATTAATCTTTTCCCACGAAAAATTGGTTGCAATTGCGCCAAAATTTTCAGAAACGAAGCGCAAGTTATCACTTTTTTGTTTGTGAGAAACTAAATCTGCTACTTCTTCCGCGGTGGAAAAATAATCGGCATTTTCTTTTAAAATTGCTCGATTAAAAATGTTATTGTGGGCAACAATATAAGCCTGAGAAGCCATGGCTTCGAGTAGGGATGGGTTTGTGCCGCCAACAGAATGTCCGTGAAAGTAGATGTTTGAAAAATAGCGTAAATTATTAAGTTTCTCCAAATCGTAAACGGAACCAACGAATACAATATTGTGTGTGTTGCCAAATTTATGTTTGAGATAATTGCCAAAAGCGGTTTGATGGTTACCGATGACCAACATCTTTCGCGTTTGCTTTGCTAAAGCAACGCCATCGAGAATGGTCTCTACGTTATTTTCGGGTTCCAGCCGCGCGATGAGCAAGTCGTATTGATGTGGGGCTACTTCGAAACTTTGAATCTGAGCCGCATCGGGCTGATCGAATTGAAAGGCTCCGTAAGGAATGTATGTCGAATCGACTCCGAAGCGCTGTTGCAAGTGCTGTTGAATTCCAATCGAATCGGCCACCAGAACATCGCTGCTTTTCACCGCTAATTTCTCGCTAAAGCGAAGTAACTTCTGAACGGGTTTTGAAAATTTGGTGCGTTTCCACTCCAAACCGTCCATATTAGTAACGATTAGCGCTTTCCGCGGAAGCAGAAACGACCATATAGAACTCGATGTGTAACCCAATTGAAGTACGACATCGAATTTACGTTTGCGAATGTCTAAAATACAGTTCAAATCGTAAATGTATTGACCGGCTGTACCCATTTTATACTCAGGATCGTAACATTTTACTATTTGAACACCCTTATACGATTGTTCTATGTATGGATGATTGTGCGAATTGTAAACAACTACCTCGTGGCCCTTCTGTGCCGCATACACGCTGAAGAATTCAGCAAATTGCTCGAAACCGCCGTAATGATTCGGAATTCCTCGAGTTCCTAAAACTGCAATCTTCATGAGTGGTCGGTATTTTTGAGTATACTTTGATACGCCTTGAGCGTTTGCGCAGCCGTTTCTTCCCAAACGTACTTTTCGAGTATCTGTTTGCGAAATGCTTCGTCAACCGGAGCTGCATATGCCGTGTCGATTGCTTTACGGATACTTGTTATGTTATCGGGTTCGCAATAAAACGCGTAGTCTCCGAAATAATCATAGGTGTCGCCTTTCTTGGTTGCAACGATATTACAACCCGATGCCGCCGCTTCCAACGAAGACAAGCCAGGCGTTTCCATCCAGCTTACCAATGCGTGTACTTTAGCAACTCGGTAAAGGTGCCGTAAATCCGATTGTGGCATCGGTTCTAAAAAAACAACATTTGCACCTGCTTCTGCACGTACTTGATCGACGTACTTACTCTGATTCGCAGATGCCTTTCCAACCAAAACCAAAGTGTAAGGCGCGTCTTTTACTGCACGAACGAGTTGTAAAGTCGATTTACGTCCTTCGATTCTAGCGGCACAAACGATACAATCTTTAAATTGAGCAAACTTCTCGTTTGGCTCGGTATCTGTGGAGAACAAGGACTTGTCTACTGCATTTGGTACTGGGAAATAATGCGGATTCTTTAAATTAAAATCGGCAATTACCCGCTGCATCTCGGAATCGGAATTGGGCAAAAATACGTCGGTTTGCGAAACCAGTTGTTTCATTAAGCCGTAGTATCCTTTGTAAAGCATCTGATAAACGCCCTTATGCATGCGTTTCTCGACCCAATGACGTATAAATGTTTTTACATATCCTATTTGATAGGGGCTCAAAATATTAGCTATAACTTGAAATGCACCTCCGCGAGCCTTGCGCTCAAACTCCGTATACAAACCGTAAATGGTTGACAATGCCACAGGCTTTCCGTGCTTTTTTGCATGTGCCGCTTGTATGGCCGATTCTTGTGGTTCCATCAGATTGAAAACGTGAACCAAATCATACGTTTGCAAATCGGGTTCCAACTCGATACTGATGGTTACTTCAACGCCGAGCTTCTCAAGGAATTCCTTGGTTTTCTGCATCTGAATGAGATCGCCTCCTGGAGCAGAAAACAAATTGGTTCGAGAAAGAAATAATACGCGCATCGGCCGTTTTTTAGCGCGACAAATATAGTTTTTTTAGTAGTTTCGCTCCACGCGAAAGTGCGTGTATTTGCTCATGAAAAAAGTACTGTTTTTATTTGGCACGCGCCCGGAAGCCATAAAAATGGCGCCTTTGATTGAACGCTTTTCGACAGACTCCCGATTTGAAGTAAAAGTTGCTGTTACGGCTCAGCATCGCGAAATGCTCGATCAGGTGCTTTCGTTTTTTGAAATTGCCGTTGATTACGACTTAAACGTTATGAAGCCGAATCAAACGCTACATCAACTCACTGCCGATTTGATTTCGCGCATTACCAACGAAATCTTGTTGAAAGAACCGTTTGATTATGTCTTTGTTCAAGGCGATACAACCACTGTTTTAGCTTCTGCTCTAGCCGCATTCTACCAAAAAATTAAGGTCGTTCACATAGAAGCCGGATTGCGAAGTGGCGACATACACTCCCCGTTTCCCGAAGAAATGAATCGGGTTTTAACTTCGCGCATCGCCGATTTTCACTTTTGTCCGACCGAAACATCGAAGGACAATTTAATTCGTGAAAACATCCATAAAAACGTTTATGTAGTTGGCAACACGGTTATCGACGCGCTTTTAACTGGACTTCAGAAAATAGACCCAAATAGCGAAGCAAACTTACTTGCGCGTTTTTCGGATATTGATTTCGAGAAGAAAATAATTCTGGTTACTTGCCACCGTCGAGAAAACTTCGGAAAGCCTTTTGAAGAAATTTGCGAAGCGCTGCTTGAAATTGCCGCTGCCCGATCAAACGAAGTTGAAATTGTTTACCCGGTACATTTAAATCCGAATATCAAAGAAATTGCGCACCAGAAGTTGCTCGCTCCGAACATCAAGCTAATTGCTCCGCTGGATTATCCGGAATTGATTTGGATGATGAACAAAAGCCACATTATCTTAACGGATTCGGGCGGTATTCAGGAAGAGGCGCCCAGTTTAGGAAAACCGGTTTTAGTTTTGCGAGAAGTTACCGAACGTACCGAGGGTGTAGATGCGGGAACTGCGGTTTTGGTAGGATCCGACAAGAAAAAAATTGTTTCCGAAACTCAAAAACTGCTCGATGATTCCATGTATTACCAATCGATATCAAAAGCTTCGAATCCGTACGGAGATGGAAGTACAAGTAAGCAGATTATAGAGATTTTGGCTGCTGATTAAACTCAAAGTAGAGAAAAGCTCCCAAAAGAAAAGCCATGATATCTCTCGGATTGTAAATCCCCGTTATTGTTAAGGTGGTAAAGAAGAAGGCTAGAGCGATCCCAGAAACAAAGTATGTTGTCATTATTCTTTCACCATATACTCGCCTGTAAAGTTTCCACAAGAACAAAAGGTATGCTAGAAGCCCAATAAATCCAGTTTTGTATAAAATATAAACATATCCATTGTGTAATTCGGATATAAACTTGATTCCTTTGTCTTTATAGTTTTCGGTTAACGGGGCAAAGAACTTTAAATTAACGAGTGAGCCGTGGCCCGTTCCAAAAATATAGCTGCTTGGATGATCGTTCATAAGATCAAAAGCCCTTGCCGCTTCATAACCGCGCCAATGATCCCAGAGATCTTTGTGGTTTTCGCGGTCAATTTTCGTTTTAAAGATCTCAGATGGCGCATTTTTTACTTTATAAAGGAAAGACTCTAAACCTGGTTTTTTTCTATCAATTTTAACTGAGAACAAATACGTGTAAAATAACGCAATTGCAATGATAAAAAATCCGATTCCCTTTAGTGCTTTCCGAGTAATAATTGTGTATCCGTGCAACGTCAATGCGAGAATTATCGCAACGACAATCATTGTTCTCGAGAAGTAAAGTAAACAAGAAATGAATAATAGACAGCTAACTAGATTGTGTTTTAAATTGGAAGAAAAAAGCAGTTCTTTATTAAATTTTTTATAGTAGACCAGAAAAAACAAGGCAAATAACTCTAAAAAGTTATCTCTGCTAAATTCTCTAACCTCTGTGACTGACGAAAAGCCCGAGACAAATAAGATGATATAGAAGTGAATAATTGAAGATATTAGTCCTGTATAAACAATTGTGTGAGCTAATTCTTTAAGTCCTCCGATTTTTTTGACAAACAAAAAGCCTATTAATATTGCTAGAAGGGGTTTGATAAAATGCAAGATGTCTTTTATCAAATTAAAAGTGGAATAACTACTAACAAGAAATCCGACAAAACCAATTAAAAAAATTACAAGTAAGGGATACATTGAAAAAAGCAGTCGTTTGCTAATCATTGCCTTTTCAAAAACAAAGTAAATAGCTAGAACTAAAATCTGCAGGAATATGGCAATTTTAAATGATGCAACATATAATTGCGATAATAATGCAAATCCGAGTAGGAATGAGTAAAAGGTACTTTTTGAGATCTTCATCACTTTTCTTTACATAATGAGCCTGTTGTATTTACTAAATATCCTTCAGTCTTTTTACAGTTTTGTTAATGAGTAGAGCTACAGAAAGGAGCGTTTTTTTATATCCCCGATAGTGTTTTGCAATATAGATTTCATAGCCTCGAACCAATAACGGATTCTTAGATTTGTTAAATCCTACGAAATGTAGATAGCTTATTTTTGGAAAGAAAACCCTTCGCAATCCAAGATTAGCAATTTTCCGACATAAATCAACATCTTCCACATACATGAAGTAATCTTGGTCGAAACCGCCAACCTTAGTGTAAGTTTCTTTATTCAATAAAAGAAATGAGCCTCCTAGCCAATCAACATCGTATGAATCTCTTTTAAAATCCTGTGTTTTAAAATCTCCTGAAAGCTGCAAAAGGTACTTCATACGCAACATATTCTTAAAATTTGGGAAGTTTCCTGCTGCTGTCAAATATTTGGCATCTCCATTTAACATATTAATACCTATTACGCCAATAGTATTATCTGATTTTAATAAATCTAATGCGGGTGAAATTGGATCTAAAACTACAGTGTCGTTATTGATTAAGAGTAGATAATTTCCATTTGCAAGCTCGACAGCCTTGTTATTTCCTTTTCCAAAACCAAGATTGACGGCTGACTGAATAAGCTCTACCTCGGGGAAATTTGTCTGCAAAAAACAACAGCTATCATCAGTAGAATTGTTGTCTAGTACTATTATTTCAAAAGTAATATTATCAAGGCTTCTATAAAGGGAATCTAAGCAATCTTGCAAAAATCGCTTCCCGTTGTAGTTTACAATGATCACTGATAGTTCTACCGTCATGCTAAAATAATGTATAGTAACCCAATTTCTTCTTTATATAATACATGCAACTGCCGTTCATAACAACATTAGTAACTAAACTTGCAGTAGCAGCTCCAACTATTCCATACTGAGGGATAAGTAGTAGCGCAAAAATCAAATTAAAAAAGAAGCTTACTAGTGTAATGTTTTGAAGGATACGCTGATTATCGGTCATGTTTAATATTTGATCGACGTTGCCGGACAGCGCATTAAACATAATACCCACTGAAATAATTATGAGTGCGCAACTTCCGTCTTTTGCTTCTTCTCCCCAAATTTGTAGAATGAATTCACTTCCAAAAATCAATATTAACACTACAGGGACTGTGCAAATAGCAACCAACCTTGTAGAGTTCTGAATAAGTTTTCGCAATGCGAAATACTCCTTCAATCCGTATAACTCTGCGATTCTAGGAGTGATGATCGTACTTACTGAAATAACTATAAGTAATCCTACACTACCTACTTTGTAAGCAATGTTATACACTCCTACTAAATTTTCGGTTACTAAAAGTCCGAGGAGAATTGTATTGGTATAGTTTAACATGTACATAAATAAACTACTAAAAAGTAGTGGAGTTGCTTCTTTAATAAGTTCTCGTGTTGAAAGGCCAGTTCGTTCCTCTCGTTTTACGCAGTCAAAAATTGTAAATGCTTGTAAGATCACATTTAAAAAAATAGCTATCGCAAAAGAAAGCAATGTTGATTCACTTGAAAAATGAAGTGTGGCGAATAAAAGTAATAGTGTTGTCAAAAAAATATTTGGTAACACAAACATAAAAAAGTTGAACTTTTTAAAGTTCTTTATTGCGAGAAAGAAATATAGAAAGATTTCATTTGCAACAAACACTGGTATAGAAAATGCGGCAATCTCTAAAAAGCGCTCTAGTTCAGCGTTTTTAAATAACTTTACAGCGATAAAATCCGCATTAAAATAAACTAAAGTTGCGGGAATTACAGATATTGCTACTGCTCCCTTCAATCCTTTCTTTAATAGGTCTTTAGATTGATGGTAAGTAAGTTTTTGGTTACCTACAATTTTAATTAGTGTGCTTGGAATTCCTAAGGTGAAAAAAAGTGCGCTTATTTGAGAAATAGCTAAAACTAAAGAATAATTTCCAAACACCGCTACACCAAACAATCTCGAAATAAGAACCGTAATGATGAAAGACATCCCTAAACCGAAGATGCGATAAACGAAATTTAGGCTAGAAGTGGTGAAAATACTTCTAGTCTCTTTGATCGATTTAATCATGAAAACAAAAGTAGAGAATCAAAGACTTTTTTCAGCTAAATAAAAGTACTGATAGCTAAAAAACTCCTCAAATAATCTAAAAGTTGCTTTATTGAGCAACTTTGCGTACGACCTGCCTTTATAGTTCGTAATTGAACTTTCTTCTTTAAGAATAGTTAATCCCGAATCTGTCAATAATTCCACAATGTTTTTCCTGCAATAAAACCTCACATGAGTGTAATCAAATATGCCGCTTTCCTCGTACCTGAAATCGCCTTGAAAAACGATTTTCTTTATTGCGGAATAGTGTCGAATATTAGGCATACTTACAATAATCTTTCCACTGTCTTTAAGATACATTTGAAGTTTCTGAAGTACTGGTTTGGGTTCGGTAATATGTTCTAAGACGTCTGCTAATAAGATCAAATCGAAGTAGCTCAAGTATTCCGACAAATCAACCTCTGTGATATCCCCAAAAATTAATCTATCTATAGGCTTATAGTTGTTTGGATTTGATTTATCCTCAAAAATATCAACGCCAACCGCTTCAACAGCAATGTTATTTACTTTAAGAAAATACAATGTTGTACCGTACCCCGCGCCTATCTCTAAAACTCTAAGATGTTTGGAATTTGGATCGATCAGTCTGATTAAATCATGTCTTATTCCTGCATAGTAATCGGATGCCTTGTCTTGATAGTTCATGAATAGAAAATTTAGGTCTAAAAAAGGTAATGTGTAGACGGTGCGTAGAGCTAATATATTACTTATTCTATTAAAAAAAGTGAAAAAGAGAAGTAAACTTTATATCTAAAGAGGTTGAAAAATAAGCCTTTAATATGTAATAAGACTAGTAATTGATGTAGCACTGTGTGATTTCGGTTGTTTGATCTAAAATTAGCTGTTTTTTAATAAATTATAACCATTTAAATTAAGAATTAAAAAAGCCGCCTTGGATTGAGGCGGCTATAGGACTTATTTAAGACTTTACTAATTTTTCTAACTCTACTCCCAGAGGTTCGAGTGGATAAAATATCGGGTCATGTATATTTCCCGATTTTTTAGGCACAAAGGTCGAGCCGTTCATGTCAACAGTAAGCTGTTCATTTGGTGCAAAAAATTGGAAAAATAAATTTCCTTTCGCTTCGAATTTTTTACCAAAATAATCAACTGTGAAATTTTCAATTTTCATTTGTTGCTGTTCTTTATTTTCTCCAACATCAAACCTTAAAAAACTAAATGCTACGTCTTCTGGGAAATTAAAAACGATCTTTTGAGTAGTCGGCTGTCCTTTTACATTAACTCTAACAGACTTCTCTTCGTTGAAAACAGATGTTCCGTCCTCTGTGTAAAAGATCTGAAAGGAGTCGTCTTTAGGAACTATCATGTCTACGACAATTTTAACTTTACTATCTACTGGCTTTTCAACCGCCACTTGCTCAGTTTGTTTCTCGCCTTTACAAGCTAAAAGAAAGATTGCTAAAAATAAACTTAAGAATAACTTAATTTTCATGGTTTTTAATTTTGCGCAAAAATATTGCTTTTATCGATTTATCCAAATAATTAATGAGTTGTTAGCTGAAAATAACAGAGTTAACGGAGTCCATTTTCTCTCCGATTTGCTAAATCCTCTCAACACTAACGATAAACAATCAATATTCGTATCTCAAAAAAAAAATCTACCTTGTACTACATAAAATCATTTACCCAAATCCAGATATGATAACAAAGTTTAATGATGTCCACCCTTTAATTAGAAATCGTGTAGTTTTAAAAATAATCTTCTTTGCGATTTTTTTTAACTTTATCCTTTCATGCTCATCTACTGATGAGGTAGTTGAGATTATAAATGAAACGCCCCCCGAATATTACATCGCTGTTGACGGAGTTAAAACCGATTTTTCAACAATAGATAACCCGAATTTGTCCGTAACCGTCTATAATGATGCTGTAGTTCTAGGTGCAACTTTAGTAGGTGCAACACCTATAAGTTTATCTTTAACCTATACAAAATCAGGAGATTTTTTGAGGGGAACACTTTTTTTATATGAAGGTGCTCCATATAATAACCAGTTTAACTTTCGAAACTATCAAAATTTTCCTGCTAACTTTATGCAAGTACACAATTTTGAAATCAATGATGTAAATAATACACTTACAATCGACTTTGAAGGAAAACTATATAGTGATGTTAATAATTTAGCCTCCTACCACCGAAATATTAGGGGGATTTTAAACAAAAATTTCGTTCGAGTTAATGAAAACTTATTGAGCCTTTTCTATCAAAGCATACCGCAATATTGCACCGCATTAATTAACGGAGAAAGTTGGGTTGCAAAAGAAATTGGGTCTGAGAGTACTTTTACTGCCGAAGACGATTACAGATTTATAATACACATCGCTGAAAATACGCCTCCTGGAAGTTTTGAGTTCGACCCAAACAGCATTGGTAACTATGTAAAATTTCAACGTTTTAATTTAAATTCAAATAGTTTTGAAGATTATATAGTTTCGGGAGTTATAAGTTATTCATATCGCGAATTCCACGGTGCCCGAAGATATTCACATATAGGTACATTTTCATTTTTAGCTACCAACCCAAATAATCCTGCTGAGACTATTCAAGTAACCGATGGGGTTTTTCGTAATTTTCAAACTTACTAATTCATGAAAAGACTTATTCTTATCAGTGCTTTGATTGCTTTTTCTAATATTGGCTGTTCAGATAATACAGAAGCTGTTAGTGAGATAGAACCCGAAGTGGTTGCCCCAGAAAACAAATTTGAACTCTATGTTAATGGTGCGTTAACGGATTTAACAGCTCGCAATGCATTTTTAATTGAAGATAAAATTATATTTCAAACGCGTTCGTTCGATTTTGAACCCACCATTAAAATCTCAAAAGAGGGCAAAATAGGGCAGATTCATATTGATTACTTTGAATTTGGCGTTTGGCGTAAGTTTTACAATTTTAGGAATTTTAGCTCTAATTTCTATTCATTAGAAATTACTTCTTACGATACAATATTAAATAGGATTGAGGGTAATTTTTCGGGGTTTTTGTATGCCGATCCCGATAACCTAAATTCTCAATCTAAATTTGTTAATGGCTCTTTTAGTTTACCTGTAATTGAATCTGTTCCTATCATACTAGGTTTAAATAATACAGCCAAAATCAATGGTGTAGATTGGAAGACAATTCATCATTATATGCGTAAGGATAATCCGTCAGATTATCATAATTTAACGCTTCACACACTTAGTGACGATCAATTTAAGATTTTACTAAAATTTAATCGGCAAAATTCTACTCCTGGGATCTACTCTTTTAACAATAATTCGATAACTAACTCGGTTAAGATTGCAAAATATAATACGGAAACCCATGAATATTTGGTTTACGACTGTACTGGAACATTAGAAGTAACCGAACGAGTTTTTAATCTAATACGAGGAACTTACAGTTTTGTTGGGCAAAATCCAAATGACGCAAGCGACACAATTGAAGTAACTAATGGTAACTTTTTTTTAAACTTCCCTCAGTTCGATTAAAAATATCTTTTATGGTTTTTTAAACTCCCTTAAAACCCTAATCACTTCCTCAACCGCTAATTCATAATACAGCGGCAATCTAACTAAAACATCGGTAAAATGATCGCTGTTCACTAAACTTCTTCCATCGTGGCGTTCGTTATAAAACAGACTCTTGTGCAAGCTCAAATAATGAAAAACCGCTAAAATTCCGTGCGCTTTTAAGTGATTTATAACCGCCGTTCTTTGTTCTAAACTCTTACAAATCAAATAAAACATGTGCCCGTTATTGGTGGCGTAATTCGGAATCTGAGGTAATTTAATGCCGTTTGCTAGCGCCCAAGACGCTAATTGTTGGTGATAGGCTTCCCAAATAGCTCTGCGCTTGCGCTGAATGTCCTCTAAATTTTCGAGCTGTGCCCACAAAAAAGCGGCAACTATTTCAGATGGTAAAAAAGAACTTCCAATATCTATCCAACCGTATTTATCGACTTCCCCTCTAAAAAACGACGAGCGATTGGTTCCTTTTTCCCATATAATCTCGGCACGCTTCGCAAATTGCTCATCGTTTACCGCTAACATCCCACCCTCTCCAGAAATAATATTCTTGGTTTCGTGGAATGAAAAAGCCGCTAAATGACCGATGGAACCCAAAGCCTTTTTAGTGCCGTCGGCGAAAGTGTAATAGCTATCGATTGCCTGCGCTGCATCTTCAATTACAAATAAATCATGTTGCTTTGCAAGTGCCATTATCGGTTCCATGTGACAGGCAACACCGGCATAATGAACCACAACAATAGCTTTGGTACGCGCCGTAATCAAGGATTCTAAACTGTTTTCGTCTATATTTGGATGATCGGATCGACTATCAGCAAAAACAATTTTGGCACCGCGCAAAATGAATGCATTGGCAGTAGAAACAAATGTGTACGAAGGCATAATCACTTCATCGCCTGGTTCAATTTCCACTAAAATCGCGGCCATTTCAAGCGCAGCAGTACAAGAAGTGGTAAGTAAGCACTTCGAAAATCCGTACTTATCTTCAAAAAATTTCTGGCATTTCTGTGTGTAAACGCCATTCCCTGATATTTTACCCCTTTTTACCGCGTCTTCAATGTAAAAAGTTTCTCTTCCGCTTAAATACGGTTTATTGAAAGGGGTCTTCATTATCAGATTATTGGCGTAAATTTTGCTTTCGCTGGAAGCAGAAACTTCATAAATGCAATTTCTTCTTCACTACTTCTCTTGGTGTAAGTGCGATCGGAAACGTTGAAAAATGAAATGTCAGTTTTAGAAAAATCTATTTCAGAAACGTCACTAACAATTTCAATAGATCTAGCACTAGGATTCCACTGTTGCAAATAGGTGCGCATTTTCTGGAATTTCTCCGACACCGAAACTTCTTTAAATTGAAATCCTATCTTGTCCGAAATCGACTTTGCTGGCGAACCTGCGTAAATTTCGTTGTAATTCATGTCTTTAGTAACCACCGAACCCACCATGGCCATCGACTTATCAGCGGCAAGTATCGGTGAAACGATGCAATGTCCTACAAACCAAACATCGTTGCCAATTTGCATGGGCTTTTCCGACAAAAACCGACAACCTTCCAACGTATCGCCGTACTTAATATGACTCCAAATCTGCGAATGGGCGCCTATTCCACAGTTGTTTCCAATCGTAGTTCCTCCTATCGAGTCGATAATAGAAAACTGACCAATCCAAGCGTTATGACCGATATGGCAAGGCAAATACCCGTGAATATTGGTGTCGTGTTGGATTTTGGAATAATCACCAAGAGAAAAATCATCACAAATAATTTGCACATTCGTTCCAATGTAACAATTATCTCCAATAACAACACGGAGTGCATTTCCATTAATCCCTCGAATAACTGCGGAAGGCTCAATTATGGTGTTCGTTCCGATGTAAATTTCGTCGGCAGAGATATTCTTACGATTCATAATTGACAGTTTTTTCTACTATAAACGGCTTTCTGTTTTTCGATTGATCAAAGATCTTTCCGATATAAATACCCACGACTCCAGTGATGGTAATCATCATTCCAGATAAAAACCAAATCGAAATCATGATCGAACTATAACCTAAAACTTTTATTTCACCTGCAAAGTACTTGTAAAGTGTATAGATTCCTACAAGAAATGAAATCAAGGAAATAAGCATGCCAATCTTTACAAAGATCTTTAAAGGTTTATTGGAAAATGATATTATGGTATCAAATGCCAATTTAAATAACTTTCTGTAGGTATATGAAGTTTTTCCCTCTGCTCTTTTCGCGTGAACTACTTCAATTGACGTAGTACGAAAGCCAACCCAATTTACAAAGAGCGGAAACGACTTGATATAATCACTCATCTTTAAAACCTCATCGATAACTTTGCGATCGTAAATACCAAAGTTTGCTATAGTATTATCGAATTTACTGTCGGTTAAATAGCTATAGGTTTTGAAAAATATTCGCGAAAAGAGTTTTTTGAAAAAGCCGTCCTGTCGGTTACTGCGCTTGGCTAAAACAATGTCGTAACCTGTTTGCATTGCTTTAAATAACTTTTCTATTTCTTCGGGTTGGTCTTGCAGATCGCAATCCATAACCACAATTTTATCGCCTGTGGCCAAAGACAAACCTGCCATTATAGCTGGATGTTGCCCAAAATTCTTACTGAGTTTTGCAGCGACAACATGTCGATTCTTTGCAGCTAGTGCTTCAATGACTGCCCAACTATTATCCGAACTACAATCTTCTACCAAAACAATTTCATAGTCATTAAAAATCGGCGAAACTGCGTTCTCGATTCTTTCAACTAAGGTTGGAATTATGCGCTCAGCGTTATAAACCGGAGAAACTACTGATAATTTCATTGGGCTTCTTTTTAAAAAGTTTGATCCCACTTGCTGCGATCTAAAACACTATAAGCCGGTCTTTTTGCAGGCGTTGGAAAATCGGAAGTTGGAATTGGCGTTACTGCAACTTTCAGCTCTGCCTCTTCAAAGATCTGAATTGCAAACGAATACCAAGTCATTTCATTGTTTCCACAGAAGTGATAGATACCGTAAGGTACCGCTTTATGATTTTTTGCGTTTACTATAGCCAATAATGCCTGCGCTAAGTCGATTGCATGCGTCGGGCAGCCTCTTTGATCGTTTACCACAGAAACAGCTCCGCGTTCTTTGCCTAAACGCAGCATGGTTTTCTTAAAATTGTGTCCGTAATCAGAATACACCCAAGACGTTCGAACAATATAAAATGATTCCAAAATTTCCTGAATGCGCTGCTCTCCCGCTAGTTTACTTTGCCCGTAAACACCTAAAGGATTTACTGCGTCGGTTTCTTGATACGGCGTGTTCTTAGTTCCGTCGAAAACAAAATCGGTTGAAACGTGTATAAGTGAAGTATTGTATTTTTTACAAGCCAATGCTAAGTAACCAACCGCGGTTTCGTTTATTAGAAAGGCGCGATCTGACTCGGATTCGGCTTTATCTACTGCCGTGTAGGCCGCAGCATTGATACAGAAGTCGGGGCGGAGTTCTGAAAATTTATCCTCGATTTGCGACTGCTGGGTAATGTCTAGTTCATGTGAGCTGCAAAATGTAAACTCGAGATTTTGAAATTGTGGCGCCAGTTCTTGCAAACACTGCCCAAGTTGTCCGTTTGCTCCAGTTACCAACACTTTCATACCGGCAACGCTTCTTTTAGGAATGGAAGATTTTGATCTTTCTCAGAAATAATGAGCTCTTTCTCTGTTATCTGCCAATCGATAGCTAAATCCGGATCGTTGTAAAACACACCGCCTTCACTAGCTTTATTGTAGTAATTATCGCACTTGTAGAAAAAAACTGCCGTTTCAGACAATACCACAAATCCGTGTGCAAAACCGCGTGGAACGAAAAACTGTTTCTGGTTTTCTTCGGAAAGCAAAACGGTTTCCACTTTACCGTAGGTTGGCGAATTGGGTCGTAAATCAACCGCCACATCTAAAACTTCACCATGTAAAACACGTACTAGTTTTGCCTGAGCATGCTCGCCCCGTTGGTAATGCAAGCCGCGAATAACGCCGCGAGTGGAAAACGATTGGTTGTCTTGCACAAAATCGACCTCGTGACCTACCGCATCGGCGAACTTCCTTTTGTTGAAGCTCTCCATAAAATAGCCTCTACCGTCGGGTATAACCGTGGGTTCTAGAACGAAACAGCCTTTTAAAGTCGTTTCTATAGCTTTCATCCGTTGATAATTTCAATTAAATGTTTTCCGTACCCACTTTTCAATAAGGGCTGCGCCAATGCTTCGAGTTGCTGCGCGTCGATGTATCCCATTTTGAAAGCAGCTTCTTCAATAGAACCTATCTTTAAACCTTGTCGTTCTTCAATAACTTGAACAAACTGCGATGCTTGCATAAGCGAATTAAACGTTCCGGTGTCGAACCAAGCGGTTCCGCGATCAAGTATGCTCACTTGTAACTTTCCTTGTTGCAAATAGGCTTTATTAACATCGGTAATCTCGATTTCACCACGTGCACTCGGTTTGATATTGGAGGCAATTTCTACAACTTGATTATCGTAGAAATAAATTCCAGGAACGGCAAAATTCGACTTTGGAACAACCGGCTTCTCCTCGATAGAAAGCACTTTTCCTTGCTTATCGAATTCTACTACACCGTAGCGTTCTGGATCTTGTACGTGATAGGCGTAAATAATTCCACCATCAGGATTATTGTTTGCTTGTAATAAATCTGCAAGTCCCGTTCCGTAGAAAATGTTGTCTCCTAAAACCAAAGCTACTTTATCGCCGCCAATAAAATCTTTGCCAATAATAAATGCTTCTGCCAAGCCGTTCGGATGTTCTTGAACGGCGTATTCAAACCGGCAACCCAAGCGAGAACCATCTCCCAAGAGTTGGCGAAACAGTGGTAAATCGTGTGGTGTGGAAATGATTAAGATTTCCCGAATTCCCGACCACATTAAAGTGGATAGTGGGTAGTAAATCATCGGTTTGTCGTAAATCGGCATAAGCTGTTTACTTACTGCCAGTGTAAGCGGATGTAGGCGCGTACCGGAGCCGCCTGCGAGAATGATTCCTTTCATTTTTTCTATTTTAGCTTACTGCTCTCATTTCGGTAAAAGACCATAAAGAAATAAATGAACAAGTAAAAGAATACAAAAAGTACTGGTAATACTAGCTTAAGTTTGCCATTAATCGACTTTATGTTTTTTAAATTTGTTGAAACAACTATTTCTTTAATTATCTGATCGCTGTTAATAAAATCAATCCGTAATGAACCCTGCTCTGCAAATAGTAGTTCCTTCGTTTTAATGATTTCGTTGAGTTGTGTGTTTTCATTATAGTACACCAAACTACTGCTTTTCGAATTACTAGCGGTACTGTTTTTAAATGTATTGAGAAAACTATCTATCTGGCCAATAATCGAATCATTCGCCTTCATCTTAATTGCCAGATTATTTCTATAAGCTTCCTTTAGTTGATTAAAATAATTAGAGTCGTTTAGATAACTTATTAAAGGTTTGACAAACCCTTCTTCAGATACTTTATTCGCGGTTTCAAATGTCAAAACATGATAAGGGTAATTCTTACTTGTGATCTTATCCGTAACTATTTTCTCTAGGTCACCGTCTTCAGCCATAAGCTTAATTAATTCAAAATTTTGTTCATTGTCTTTGATGAACTTATAAATATCTATAATTGGCTCAATGGTTAGCTTTCCCGTTTGATGAAGATCTTTAAACCCTGATTTGGTTAACGATAGTGTATCTTTTTGAATGATTTTAGAATTGAACTGCTCTATTTTAGAATATAGGTAGTCGTTTGAACCAAAATTTGGTGTTACAATTATTTCATGACGATAACTCGTTAGCGTTTTATCGAGAAAAAGACCAAGACCGAAACCCGAAAAAAGTAGTACCGTAAGTATGATGATTTTTCTTTTTACAAACAAAATAGCCCGAAAAGCTGTTGCCTTAAAGGCTGAGAAACTATCCGTTATGCGGTTACCGATTTGAGAAAAGTCAATTTCTTCACTTTCAGGTTTCTCTGAAGTGTTCTTATTCATTGTTATAAATTTATAAGTTAAATATCTGTTCTAAAATTTTTATTGTAATTAAATAGGTAGGCTTAACACCGGTTGTTCCTAAACCACCCGAAGCTAAAGTACTTCCCGTTTCTAACGGATTATCCGAGGCATAGTACGCATAACGAACTTTTACCTGGGATGGTATGCTTTTTCGAATTTTGGAAGCCGATTGAATGGCTTTCTGATAATACGCCCCTTCCATTTCCAAACCGATTACACCCCAAGTTGACTTGTGGAAAAACGTCAACAAATCTTTGTTCTGTAATGAGGTTCCTAATACTGTTACCATCGGACCCGCACAAACTGGAATGTCGTAACCGGTTAACATCTCAGCAGTTAACTCGTTTTCAAACGGATAGTTGTCGCCCGTACCTTCATTGATGTGCGCCGAAGGAATCATAATATCGCCTTTTCCTCCTTCTAAAATACCGGCTTTACCCATAATTGAAACCGAAGCCACATTCAAATGTTGTTTCACACCATCGGGTTGCACAAAAGGCTTCAACAATTCATCGATGGTTTCATAAGCCTGTTCGCCAAACGCATAATCCATCACGATTAATACGGGACCGTTTTCTTGTGTTTTAACTTTCGGAAACGCCGTTTTCTTCCAATCGATTATAGCAGTATCGAAAATCTGAACATCAATGTTTGTTCCCGAAGTATCTGGCATCGAAATCATTCCGTTTGCCAATGCCAATTTCTCTACCTTTAAACGCAATTCTTTGGCACCACTGCTGCTTAACTCTTCAAACAACTTGAAATCGATACCAGATTCGGTCTTGTTTTTTTGAATTCCGGCAGCAAAAATCGAATTCATTACCGAGTGCATATTGGCACTGATGATGTGAATTTCACGATCAAGTAATCCGTTGGCGAATAAGGTCGATTTGATATTGTGTGCCCAAATTTCTCCGTGAATGTGATGTCCTAAACGTTCGCGTAAAATCGGGCTGAAAGAAATAGTGCGTTTTTTATTTTCCAAAACTTCTTCCAAAGCCAATTTTCCTAACCAATAAACTACGCTCAAAAATCGGTCGGGCTTTTCGGCGCTGCCAAACGAATCGTAAATAGCATTCACTTCCGAAAAACTGCGTCCAAGAATATTTGCCGTATGTGAAACTGCTTTTTCACGTTCAATTAAGGTGAGTTTCTTTGAAGTTTTAACGGCTTGTTCAAGCTTTAACCAATCGCGCGACAACTCGCCTCCATCGTCCAATAAAACGCGATCTTTAATTTTGTGCGATTCGATAAAAATGAACGTCAGGTGCGTTAAAATGTCGTAAATATCCGAACGTCCTCGGGTAATTACCACATTCATTTGCTCCTCGTCTATGCGGTAACAATTGCGTTTACGCTTCGGCGGAACGATCGCGGTAAAATGACTATTGGTATAACCTTCGTCGGAAATTAAGTTGATAAAACGACACTCTTCTATACCCGTTGGCAGACGCTCGATGACGTAAAGCAAGCCATTTAGCTCCACTTTTTCTTCAGCTATACTTCCGTAAATTTCGGGTCGGAGCGATAAAAGTGCTTCTCTCAACGTTTCCCCTGATACACCCATTGGTTTGTAAAAACCACGGTTAAAAAGGTGTCGGATGGTAATATATAATCGTTCAATCGCAGCCGACGACTCTTGGGCTCTACTGCGGTGTACATTTCTAATTTCGCTCATGTGCAAAGTTTACTAACCTGCAAATGTAGGTTTTTTCGTTTGTATTCTAGTTGCCTCCGTTTTTGCTAAATGGTTAAGTGTGTTGTTTCAATTTCAATACTGTGTTTTCAGATCACTGACCGACTTGTATTCTTGAGGCAACTGTATGAAGTTAAAATCGTTGCTAAATTTTACGCTTTCGCGGAATGAAAAGTAGTTAAACGCTTTCGCGGAAAATAAATCAGATTAATTTTTATAAGTTTATGAACGTTACTTACATTTGAGAGAAGTATTGGATTTTATATTTTTGAATTTCAACACTATATATGAGGTAATATTGCAATATTACGTATGTTAAAGTCACGCTACTTTACTGTCGCTTTTTTTTCAAAAATCAACCCATAAACTCCAATAAATAAAAGGTTTATAACAATCTCGTCAGGAAATCTGCAATTTTTCGGTCGTTACTCAATCGCGGTAACTTATTCTGACCACCTAATTTACCTTGACTCTTCATGTACTCCTGAAATCCGTTTTTGGGAACCACCGAAATCTTCAGTACCTGTAATACACTACCCGAAATCAAATCGTCGTAATAGCTGTTTTGCTTCCGTAATGCTATATCTATAGCTAAAGCAAACGATTCCAAATCTTCCGGTTCTTGTTCAAATTCAATAAACCACTCGTGATAGGGCAAACCCGAATCTGGAGCAACTTGCGGAGCCACGGTGAACTCACTCACCACAGCTTCCGAATCCGTTAAAGCGGTGCGCAAAGCCTCCTCCACTTCTTTGCCAATTACATGCTCCCCAAATGCCGAGATAAAATGCTTGATGCGACCCGTAACCACCAGACGATACGGCGAAAGCGATGTAAACCGAATCGTATCGCCAATGTTATACGCCCACAATCCTGCATTAGTCGATAATATCAAAACGTAATTCACGCCCAGTTCTACCTCACCAACCGTTAGTCGCGGCGGATTTTCTTCAAAAAAGCGATCGGCAGGAATAAATTCGTAGAAAATTCCAGAATTCAACAACAACAGCATGCCTTCCTCTTGCTGCGAATCGGCATAAGCAAAAAAGCCTTCCGATGCTGGGAAGAGCTCTATACTGTTGACTTTCCTCCCAATCAATTGCTCAAATTTCTTGCGATACGGCTCGTAATTCACTCCACCGTAAATAAACAAATTGAAGTTTGGAAACAACTCGCCAACTGCTTTACCCGACTTTTCTTGCAAACGCTCAAAGTACATTTGTACCCAACTCGGAATTCCGCTTATGATCGACAAATCTTCTTTTATCGTTTCCTCAACAATCGCATCAACCTTGGTTTCCCAATCGTCTATACAATTGGTTTCCCAAGAAGGAAGTCGGTTTTTCTGTAAGTATTTTGGAACATAATGGGCAACAATACCGGAAAGTCGTCCCAATTGTATGCCATTTTTCTCTTCTAAAATCGGACTTCCCTGCAAGAAAATCATCTTTCCATCTACAACTTTAGTGTCGCCTGTTTCGTGGATGTAATGCAAAATAGCATCGCGCGCAGCTTGAATGTGAAACGGCATCGATTCGTTGGTTATCGGAATGTACTTTGCGCCTGATGTTGTTCCCGAAGTTTTGGCAAAGTACCGCGGTTTTCCGGGCCAAAGTACATCGGGTGTTCCGGCAACAACTCGATCTACATACGGCTTTAAGGCTTCATAATCTCGGATGGGAACGCGGGCAACAAAATCGGCATGTGAACGGATTTCCGAAAAACGATGATCTGTCCCAAACTGCGTATTTGCAGCGCGCCGAATCAGTTTTTCAAAAGTGCGTTGTTGTGTAACGACAGGCTGCGAAGCCCATTTTTTGGTTTTTGCAACCGCTAGTGCTGCAACGTATTTTGATAAAAAAGCTTTAACCGACATGAGGCGCAAGTTACTATGCAACCGCCGATTTTGGTAAAGAAGTACAATCAAAAAATCGATTTTTTTTCTATCGCTACACAATTGTAATAGCTTTAAGAATACAAACAGTAAAATTATCTTACTTTTGTAGCGATAAACAATTTGAATTATGATTGCTTCAATGATATTTTTAGGCAGCTTTGGACCAACCGAATGGGTTTTAATTTTAGTGGTTGTTTTGTTGCTTTTCGGAGGAAGAAAAATTCCGGAATTAATGAAAGGTTTAGGTAGCGGAATTAAAGAATTTAAAAACGCTGCTAAAGACGATACGCCATCAAAGCCCGTTTCGAGCGACCCAATCCAGCCTTCTTCGCCTTTAAACGACGAACCTAAAGTTCACAAAGAATAAAGAAAACCGCTTTTAAGGCGGTTTTTTTGTAGTTGTTATTTAAGTAGTGCCAGCTGTATTCGTCCGGTTTGCAACGCTACCGACAATACCCGAACTCGAACGTGTTGATGCAATTTCACAACCGATGAAACATCGCTAACAAATCCTTGTCCGAGGTTTGAAATATGAATCAAACCGCTTTGTTTGATACCTATATTCACAAAGCAACCAAAAGCGGTAATGTTGTTAATAATGCCCGGTAATTCCATACCTTCCCGTAAATCGTCAATTGTTTTAATTGTCGAATCGAATTCTAAAACCTGAGCTTTCTTCCGCGGATCGCGAGCGGGCTTTTCCAGTTCCTTTAAAATATCTTTCAAAACTAAAACTCCCACTTTTTCAGTAACGAAATCCGACGGTGCAATTTTGGCAATCTCTGTTTTGTTTCCAATCAATTCGCCCACCGTAATTCCCAGAACTTTCGCCATTTTTTCAACAACAGCATACGCTTCCGGATGTACCGCCGAATTATCGAGCAAATTACTTCCGTTGGTAATGCGCAAAAAAGCCGCAGCTTGTTCAAATGTTTTCTGACCCAAACCCGGAACCTCAAGCAACTGTTTTCTGTTGGTAAATCCGCCGTTGGCTTCCCGAAATTTCACTATTTCTTCGGCAAGCTTCTCCCCTATTCCACTTACGTATTTTAAGATCGACTTTCCGGCCGTATTCAAATCAACGCCAACCGCATTAACAGCCAACATAACGGTTTTATCGAGCTCTTCTTTCAGTAAATTTTGGTCAACATCGTGTTGGTATTGCCCCACTCCTATCGCCTTAGGTTCTATCTTAACCAATTCGGCAAGCGGGTCGGCCAATCGTCGACCAATCGAAACCGCACCACGAACGGTAACGTCGTAATTCGGAAACTCATCTCGTGCAATTTTCGATGCCGAGTACACCGATGCTCCTGCTTCCGAAACCACAAAAACTTGAACATCGGAATGAAAAGGTACTTTTTTAATGAAGCGTTCCGTTTCGCGCGAAGCTGTTCCGTCGCCAATCGCAATGGCTTCAATTTTGTGCGATTGTACCAAACTGCCGATTTTTTTTATAGCCATCGTTTCAGCCGATCCTCCGTCGTGCGGATAAATCGTTTCGTTGTGCATTAAACTGCCGTATTCGTTCAAACACACTATTTTACAACCGCTTTTAAAACCAGGATCAATACCCATGATGCGCTTGGCTCCCAAAGGCGGCGCCAACAACAACTGCTTTAAATTAGCGGCAAACACAACAATCGAAGCGCGATCCGATTTTTCTTTAACCTCCTGCAACACATCGTTTAAAATGCTTGGCTTTATCAATCGTTTTAAACTGTCGGAAACCGCTGTTTGTAAATACGAATCGGGTTGTTTCCGAAAACTGGCGTTGCGAATAATTAGTTGTTCTAAATAATCATCGTCGACCTCATACCGGAGTTTCAACACGTTTTCGTTTTCAGCTCGTTGGATGGCTAAAAACCGATGCGGCGGTACGCGCGATAAGGATTCTTGCTTATCGATGTACTGCGCGTACTTTGCTTTCTGCTCTTCGGTACAACTCGGATGCACTTTTGTTTGCATCAGCGTTTGTTTGCGCATGGTATTTCGTACCGACGTTCGCACGGCGGGAATTTCGCTCAACTGCTCGGCAACAATATCGAGCGCTCCTTGCAAAGCCAAATCTTCGTTTACAATAGTTACATTTAAAAACTGTGACGCGTATACTTCTAAATCAACCGACTTCTGTTGAAAAATCGCATCGGCCAGTCCTTGCAATCCCGCCGCACGGGCTTTGGCTGCGCGCGTTTGCTGCTTTTGTTTGTAAGGCAAATACAAATCTTCCAAAACCACCAAACTATCGGCGTTTTGCATTGCTTCACGCAATTTCGGATCGTTTATTCCCTGTTTGTCTAATGCTTGAAAAACAGTTTTCTTGCGTTTCTCGAGTTCGCGAAATTGTTTGGCAAAATTCGAAATGGCATCAATTGCAACCTCATCGGCATTCTGAGTGGCATCTTTTCGGTACCGCGCTATAAAAGGCAAGGTTGCGCCTTGGTTCAATAAGTCTAAAACAGCTGTAACAACGGGCGAAGGAATTCCCGCTTTCTCAACAACAAAAGCAATTTCTGTCATATTTATGAGCAAGCAATTTTAGCAACTCGGTTTGCATGACGCCCGCCTTCAAATTCGGTGTTCAAGAACACATCAACCAGCTCCACAGCTTGTTGCACACTGGTAAATCGAGCGGGAATGCTAATTACATTGGCGTCGTTATGTAAACGAGCTAATTGCGCAATTTCTTTGGTCCAACAAAGTGCAGCGCGAATTTGCGCATGCTTATTTACAGTCATAGCAATGCCATTTCCAGAACCGCAAATTACAATTCCGAACTGTGCCGCGCCGCGTTCGATATCTTCTGCCACAGGATGCCCGAAATCCGGATAATCTACGCTGGCGGTGGTGTCGGTACCGTGGTTTAAAACCTGGTGTCCGAGTTGTTCTAAATGGGCAACTATCGCCTTTTTGTAGTCGGGCCCGGCGTGGTCGTTTCCTATCGAAATAATCATAATACTGTAATTGTGTTGCACAAAGGTACGTTTCGCAGCTCGAAAATAAGTCGATTTCTTCAAAAACCTAAGTCGTTGAAAATCTGACTACTTAAATTCATTTATTGCGACATCTAGCCTGATATTCAGCGAATTGTTGATAAAATATGTTAAAGTCTTAAAAATAAGACAAGAAGCATTGTGGTTTTTTTGTTGATAAATCAACATAACTTCTAACAGATTTTTTTGTGTGAAATCAGATTTTTTTACAAGACAAAATTCCCGCGAGATTATCAAATAAAGTTTGCCTTATTTTTTGAAAAGTTATCGACTAGTTTTTACGATTTCTTAACAAAAGTTAGGCTGTGAAAAAGCTGACGAAAACTAGTTTCGGTGGTTTTTCTACAATTGTCAATAAAGTTTGTAAAAAGCTCAAAATGAAACCAGTGCAAAGTTAAGATAATGTTAATAAATCGTTACAACTAAGTAAAAGCTAAGAATCAACTAAACGCTAAAATACTTTTTGTACAAATCAACACACTATACAACAACACATATATATTTCTATAATTAAAATTAATTTGTTGTTATTAATTGTTTGTTCATAGCTTTAAATTTCGGTTCAATTTCAAAGCTTCGATATTGCTTTTGTAAACCTGTACACATTTCGCTGTACCTTCGTAACAACGATTACACTATGACAAAGATTCCAAAAAAGCACGGAAAGAAGGTGAAAACCTATTCGGAGAAAATTCTAAAAATTCTCTCTAAATATCCGAACAGAGCTTTTAACTATAAACAAATTGCCGCTGTTCTTGAACTCGACGACACCAAGAGCCGAAATGAAATCATCAAAGATTTAAAAATTCTGGCCGCTCAAAAAGTGATCATCGAATCGGAACCTGGAAAATACCTCGTAAAAGCCGTTTCGCCGGATTACTACGAAGGAACCATCGATATGACCACGCGGAAAACCGCCTACTTCATCTGCGAAGATTTTGAAGACGATGTTTTTATTCCAACAAACAACCTCAACCATGCGCTAGATAAAGACAAAGTGCGCGTTTATGTGTACAACCGCCGTCGCGGAAAGAAACCGGAAGGCGAAGTCATCGAGATTATCGAACGTCATAAAACCGAATTTGTTGGCGTAATTGATATCCAAAAAAACTTTGCGTTTGTCAGTACCGCAAATCCGAAAATGTACACCGATATTTTTATCCCAAAAGATAAAACCGGCGGTGCCAAACAAGGCGATGTTGTGCTGGTAAAAATTGAAGATTGGCCAGCCAAAGCCGATTCGCCCTTCGGAGCCGTAATCAAAGTTCTTGGAGCACCTGGTGAACACCAAACAGAAATTCATGCAATACTTGCCGAGTACGGTTTACCCGCCGATTTCCCTGCGGAAGTACAAGCTTTTGCCGACGGTATCGACACCCAAATTACTGCTGTCGATATTGCTGCTCGGCGTGATATGCGAAAGGTAGTCACGTTTACGATAGATCCGAAAGATGCAAAAGATTTCGACGACGCTTTGTCGTTTCAGTTTCTTGAAAACGGAAACTTCGAAATTGGTGTGCATATTGCCGATGTGTCGCATTATTTAGAAGAAGGAACCATACTCGATCAAGAAGCGTTTAATCGAGCAACTTCGGTTTATCTCGTTGATCGAGTGGTACCTATGCTTCCCGAAGTACTTTCTAATTACGCGTGTTCGTTGCGTCCGAATGAAGAAAAACTAACGTTCTCTGCTGTATTTGAAATCAATGCTAAGGCGCAAATTGTAAACCAATGGTTTGGTCGAACGGTTATTTATTCTGATTTCCGATTTGCGTATGAAGAAGCTCAACACATCATCGAAACTGCCGAACATACAATTCCCACAGCAACATCGCTAACGGGAACCGATCGCGAAGTTCCGGAACCCATCGTAAAATCAGTACTAAAACTCGACGAACTCGCAAAAATTCTGCGAAAGCAACGCATGCAAAACGGTGCCATTTCGTTTGATAAAGTGGAAGTAAAATTTCACCTCAACGAAACCAACGATCCGGAAGGCGTGTACTTTAAAATCGCTAAAGATGCCAACCATTTGATTGAAGAATTTATGCTTTTGGCTAATCGTAAAGTAGCCGAATTCATCGGTAAACAGAAGAAAACTTTTGTATATCGTATCCACGACGAACCCAATGAAGATAAGCTGATTAACTTCCAAACCGTTATTGCAAAATTTGGTTATAAAATCAACTTCCGCTCTAAGCAAGATATTGCCAAATCTTTGAATTCGATTTTAGAAGATGCTCAAGGAAAAAAAGAACAAAATTTAGTGGATACTTTGGCCATTCGAAGCATGAGTAAAGCCAAATATTCAACACAAAACATTGGTCATTACGGCTTGGCATTCGATTATTACTCGCATTTTACTTCGCCAATTCGCCGTTATCCAGATGTAATGGTACACCGTTTGTTGCAATTTTACTTGTTAGGCGGCGCCTCAGCAAATGCCGAGTTTTACGAAGAACAATGTAAGCACGCTTCTGATATGGAAGTTTTGGCCACTAATGCCGAACGCGACAGCATCAAATACATGCAAGTTCGCTACATGCAAGATCACAAAGACGAAGAATTTCTCGGAGTGGTTTCCGGCGTAACCGAATGGGGCATTTACGTAGAAATTGTCTCCAACAAATGCGAAGGTTTATGTCGAATTCGGGAAATTAAAGACGACTATTATACCTTCGACGAAAAGCAGTACGCTTTGGTTGGTGCTGTCTCTAAAAATATTATACAATTAGGCGACGAAGTTTTCGTTAAAGTAAAAAATGCCGATTTAGTCAAAAAACAACTCGATTTTCATTACTTAAGAAAAAATGAATAAAGTCTTTCAATTTATAACTGTATTGCTTTTTTCAGTTTCAACTGTAGCGCAAAAATCCAAAACGCTTTCATTAACCGATTTTTCCAAAATTGAGGTTTTCGACCGAATTACCCTCGTACTCGTACCAGCAAACGAAACTAAAGCCGAAATTTCCGGAGCATATCAGAACGAGGTTACGCTCGTTCAGAAAAACGACGTTTTGAAAATTCGGATGCCATTAAAAAAGTTGCTGGATGGCGAGTTTACAAAGGTTATTTTACATTACAAGAATATTACGCGTGTAGAAGCAAACGAAGGCAGTTCTGTTTCGAATACCGATGTGCTTCAAGGTCAGAATATTGATTTTGAAGCTAAAGAAGGTGCTGAAATTCGAATAAATACTGAACTTGATTTCGCTAAAAGCAGAGCTACAACCGGCGGAATTATTGTATTGGCAGGAAGGGCAGCGGTTCAAGAAATTAGCATCGGAACTGGTGGTAGGTTTGAAGGTAAAGATTTACAAACCGAAGAAACTACTGTTACAATAACTACCGGTGGAAATGCACAAGTAAAAGCCAGCGAAACTGTTAATGCTAAAGTGCGCGCCGGCGGAACCATCGAAGTGTACGGAAACCCAAAAAACCTCAACGAAACACGTGTTTTAGGTGGCACTATTGTTCGTAAATAACGCCGAAACCGTGGAAAGTTAGTTTACTTTCTTTACCTTAGCCATTCGCAAACGCAAAACAAATAAATGCTGCACGACATTTTACTGGCAATCCCACTCGGATTTTTGCTGTGCTTCATGATTGGACCAGTTTTTTTTGTACTACTGGAAACCGCCGCAACTAAAGGATTACGAGCCGCTTTGGTATTCGATTTAGGTGTGGTTACGGCCGATTTTGTATTCATCGCCGTAGCGTATTTCAGTTCGTATCGCTTAATAAACAACCTGCAAGACGAACCAGCACTTTTTATTTTCGGTGGCTTGATAATGGTAACTTACGGCTTAATTTCGTTTATAAAATTGCGGCGAAATTCAAAAGTTGCTATCGAGCCCGAAACAGTCGAAATTCTAAAAAAAGACTATCTAGCACTTTACGGAAAAGGATTTTTATTGAACTTCATTAACGTCGGAGTACTCGGTTTTTGGTTGCTTATTTTTATCACCTTCGGACCCGCTTTAGAATTAAAAATGAGTCGTTTAATCGTGTTTTTTAGTTCGGTAATTGGGTCGTATTTGCTAATCGACCTAGTTAAAATGTTGGCAGCAAAACGTTTAAAATCAAAAATGACTCCGAAAAATATTTCTCTTATTAAACAGATTACCAGTATTTTACTAATAATTTTCGGAATATCTATTATGCTGCAAGGTTGGTTTCCGAGCGATCAAAAATTGGTGAAAAAAGCAGTCGAAATCATCGAACCCAACGAATAGTTATCAAATTTTTTGATTTTTTCTATTTTTTAAATCCTTTTACTTTTTTCAATCTTTCAATCTTTAAATCTTCATAGCGGCCCCCGCGCTTTCGCTACTAGTCCTCGTTTAAAAAAAGCTAAAATTAAACGGCAAAAACGCGCTTCTGCCGTCGCGGTTTTTTTGTTATTTTAGTTTTTTTTAAACTGCGGGCTAATCGCTCTATCGCTGCCGCGGCAATCGTTACCAAACAAATCGTTGCTAAGAAAATCGATACTTCCACAAAGATTTTTTCCCGAGTTTTATGCAAATGCTTTGATTTTTGAGATAATTACTTACATTTGCCGACCGCAATGGCGTCGTGGCCGAGTGGCTAGGCTGGGCTCTGCAAAAGCTCCTACAGCGGTTCGAATCCGCTCGATGCCTCTAAAAACCTTCAGATTTCTCTGAAGGTTTTTTTTTGATCTGGATTTAAGAAAATCTAACCCTTGTAAATGTCTTTTCGGTGTCCTAATGCAATTACATCGATAACAAGAATATCATCTAAAATTTCATAAATAATTCTGTAATCACTGACTCGGATTCGGTATCCGTCACGCCCTTTTAATTTCTTACATCCTGCTGGACGCGGATTCTCAGCAAGTTGATAAAGAGCTTCTTTGAGGTTTGAATAATAAGGTTCATTTATTTTCTCTAAGACCTTTATCACATTTTTTCGTAATGTAATTTTATACCTCATTTTTTTTGAGCCCGCTTTTTTTCAATCAACGTAAACGCTTCATCTATCGGAAATGAAGGTTCGTTGGCCTGTTTATATTTATCGTATAATTTGATGTCCTCCAACTCCTCCAACTCTTCCATAATGGCTTCGAAATCTTTCATCGGAAGAACGACAGAAATTTTATTTCCGTGTGCATCAGTAATGTATTGCGGATGTACAGTTAACATATTTTTTATTTTTAATGTTTATTGTCTAATCAAAAACAATCTTGAATTTTTCAATCCTAAGATAACTAATTAAACTCGGATCTATTATTCCAAAATCTTTCAATCTTTTAATCTTTCAGTCTTTCAATCTCTCCCTCAAACAAATCATTACCGAACTCACATCGCCACCAATCGGCGGGTTTATCTTACTTACTTCAACTTCTAATTCGTCAACCAAAGCACTTTCTCTGAAAATTCGCTCAGAAATACGTCCGGCAACGTGTTCCAGTAATTTCGATGGGATCGCCATTTCTTCTTTTACAATACGATTTAACAAAACATAATCGACCGTATCCGAAAGTTCGTCGCTGCTAACCGACTTCGATAAATCGGCCCAAACCCGCAATCGAACCCGATAATCACTACCTATTTTGGTTTCTTCTGCCAAACATCCGTGGTATGCGTAAACACGAATTTCATCTAATACAATCGAAGCACTAACTGTTGCCATAATTCTGCGAAAGGGATTTATATCTTTGTAGCAAATTACCGAAAAATGTCAACCGAAGCCAAGTCGCTTAATTTTATAGAGCAAATTATTGAAGATGATCTCGCAACTGGATTAAATCGAAACGAATTGCGATTCCGATTTCCACCCGAACCTAACGGGTATTTGCACATCGGACATGCCAGTGCAATCAATTTAAATTTCGGTTTAGGAATTGATTATCAGGCTCCTGTAAACCTGCGTTTCGACGATACCAACCCAGCAAAAGAAGAACAGGAATACGTGGATGCTATTAAGCGCGACGTTGCCTGGCTCGGATTTTCGTGGGATCGCGAATGTTATGCATCCGATTATTTTCAACAACTGTACGACTGGGCGGTGATGCTCATCGAGAAAGGAAAAGCCTACGTCGATTCGCAAACGTCGGAAACAATGGCCGAACAAAAAGGTACACCAACAACACCTGGTGTCGATTCGCCATACAGAAACAGAACGGTTGCCGAAAATCTCGACTTGTTTCAACGCATGAAAGCAGGCGAATTTGCAGAAGGAACACACATTTTACGCGCTAAAATCGACATGAGTTCACCTAACATGCTCATGCGCGATCCGATTATTTACCGTATTTTACACAAGCACCACCACCGCACGGGTTCCGGTTGGTGTATTTATCCGATGTACGATTGGGCACATGGCCAGAGCGATTTCCTGGAAGGAATTTCACATTCGTTTTGTACGCTCGAATTTTTACCACACCGCGAATTGTACGATTGGTTTTTAGATCAGATTGGTACTGGAACGGCAATTCGTCCGAAACAACGCGAATTTGCGCGTCGTAATCTGAGTCATACCGTTGTAAGTAAACGGAAATTGTTGCAGTTGGTAAATGAGAAATACGTTAGTGGCTGGGACGATCCGCGGATGTCGACCATTTCCGGTTTGCGTCGACGTGGATATACGCCCGAATCGCTTCGAAAATTTGCTGAAACCATCGGAATTGCCAAGCGCGACAATTTGATAAACGTTTCGGTATTGGAGCATTGCATTCGCGAAGATTTAAATAAAACAGCGCCGCGTGTTATGGCAGTGCTCGATCCGGTTAAGCTGATTATTACGAATTTCCCGGGGGGCGAACATCTTTCGCTTAAAGCAGAAAACAATCAAGAAGATCCGAACGCAGGTTTTAGAACCATTTCGTTTTCACGAGAACTGTACATCGAACGTGACGATTTCATGGAACAGGTAACCGGAAAGTTTTTCCGTTTGTCGATAGGAGGAGAGGTGCGTTTGAAGAATGCGTACATTGTTAAAGCAACTGCGGTAGAAAAAGATGAAGACGGAAGAATTACAGCCGTTCACGCCACTTACGATCCCGACAGTTTGAGCGGAAGCGGTACCGAAGCTAGCGAACGAAAAGTAGCGGCAACCATTCATTGGGTTGATGCTGCTACGGCAATACCAGCCGAAATAAGGCTCTACGATCGATTATTTTTAGATGAGGCACCCGATGCACACAAAGAGCGAAATTTCCTCGAATTTGTAAACCCAGAATCGCTTAAAACCGTCACGGGCTTAGTAGAAGCCGGATTAAAAACAGCTGCGGTCGGAAATCGGTACCAATTTCAACGATTGGGTTATTTCTGTGTAGATACGGATAGTTCAGAAAGTAAGCTGATTTTTAACCGAACGGTAGCTTTAAAAGATTCTTGGGAGGAGAAAGGCAAGCAAGACGAAAACTTGGTTAATAATTCGCTTAAAGAACTCAATAGGTATTTTAAACTAACCGACGAGAACGAGCAAATGGCTTTATTAGCGCAATTGAAAGCTCGTTTAAAACAAATAAAGAACTTCTCGTTGTTGCAACAAGCTGTTAAAAAGAACATTAACAACAACAAGGTTTCGTTGTTATTTGTACTTTTATTGTACAGCGGAAACGATTTGTTGCGCTACGCAGAAATGGATGCCGAAATGGCAGAGAAATTCGAAGGTTTGGTAGCGCGTTCCGATGTGCGATTGCAAGTAATTTTAGAACAGCTAAAAGCGTAGATTATGAGTAAAGATCAAACAAAAGTACTACTAGCAGCCGCTTTGGGAGCAGTTGCTGGTTTGGCACTAGGTGTTTTATTTGCTCCTGATAAAGGAAGCGAAACGCGTCGGAAAATTAAAGACAGCATTGGCGAGCAAAAAGATAAAATTGCGCAGAAAATCCAAGAGTTGTTGCAACTAGCCGAGTCGCAAAAGATAACCAAAGAGCAGTTAAGTGAAACGGTAGACGAATTAGTTTCTAAAGCCGACGATGGTGCGGCAGAAATCTTGCGTACTCTTCAGGAAAAGCTAGACAGTTTAAAAGCAAAACTATAGTTCAACTAGAACGTATTTTTTTTAAGAAATCGTAGTTCTTTAAATTGTTTGTCGTTCAGTGCGCGCAGTTGTTCGAGGTCTTTTTTCAATCCGTTTAGTAAGTCGTCTCTTTTTTCGATTTCTTTTTGAAAGAAGTTTAATAGATAGCTATCCGCAGCATGATTATTTTCGACTGCTTTACGTGCAACTACATCTTCGGGTAAACCGAGAAAAAGTTGTTCTTCGTTTATTTTATAGAATTCAAGAAGTTTAGGTAAGTATTTCAGCCAGTTTGATGATTTACCTGATTCGAGGCGGTGATAGGTTGAAGCGTCTATCTCTAGGTAAAAAGCAACTTCTTTAACTGTGTGGTTTTTTAAAAGTCGCAACTGACGTATTTTCTTTGCAAAAGCTAATTTCATAGTTTGGGACATTTAATAGATAATCAAAATTATACATTTTTCTAAGCGTTATTAAATATTAACGATATTTTAACAACGTTGTTACGTTGTTATGAAAATGTAACAAATTTAAAATCAATATTATATAATTTTTAATTTTATTTTATTTCGATAATTTTATACTTTTATCTCGGTAAATAAACGCGATAATTTTGTAATATTTTTTTTGAATTATATAACCAGAATTCCTATTGTTTATTTGATTGCATTTTACGCAAGATTATTGCATTTTTTGCAAAATTATTGCGTGAATTGCTCACATCATTTTTTTCATGATGATTTTATTTTGCTCCGTAACCAATGGCCAACGGATTACGAAAAATCATTTATAAATTTNTCGAATTCTTGTGTTCGTCAACTAAAAGTTTTCTCACCAAGCATTTATTTTTTATTGGTGTTAGAATACTATTTGCTAAAGTAACGATTTCGCCAAAGGGTAGGTACTCGGCGTGTTGCGAGACTTGGCCCAAATCGTTTGAAATATAGGTGCTTGAACCGAGGTGGTCGGGATGAAAGTAGTATTTTTTGATTTTGGATTTGTTGAAATAGAAGTAAATGTCATTAAATTCAATCATTGGATTCAAAATAGGTATAGGTAGATCAAATTTGCTATAAACACTCGTCACAATTGC
Source organism: Flavobacterium aurantiibacter (assembly GCF_002251775.1). Taxonomy (GTDB): domain Bacteria; phylum Bacteroidota; class Bacteroidia; order Flavobacteriales; family Flavobacteriaceae; genus Flavobacterium; species Flavobacterium aurantiibacter. Next base: position 665 of record NZ_NOXX01000218.1, on the reverse strand, counting down.
AGCCGCATTTGTTACTTTTTGATTACTTGCCGTACGTGTTTCCGCTATGTTTAGTTGTGGAAATTCGCTAGCTATGTAGCTTTAAGAGAGCTTCTTTAATTTTCGCTGACGAGTTTTCGCTATCGATTTAAATAAATTTAGTGAGAAAAAAAGCATGTTTCGTCTGGACTTATTCCTATGATTTCATATATGATATTGTTCATATCAACGTATTTACCGTAATTTCCACGATATCCATAAGGCGTGTTCCTATTTACTTCGATAAACTCATATGAGTCTGGTTCTTTCGAGATCAAATTTATTCTGTAGTAACTATATTCCGTTTCTGGAATTTTACTCCATAATATTTTCTTTAGGGTTATTTTATAAATCGTATCTTTTTTCAAATGACAATTAAAAAATAAGCCTAAATCATTTACAATATTTTTTGAAGTATCTATAGGTAACTTTAAGTTCAATTTTATTGTATCCTTATTTTTTAAAAATAGTAACTCTTTGGAAACAAATGAATTATTTTTGGTCTTTTTGTAATTTTCGCCAATGTATTGACCAATAATTGAGTCTTGGGCATTGCATATGATGCAAAATAGAGTAGTGAAGACTAAGAAAAAATGATTTTTCATTAACCCGTTGGGTGAAATTATTTGAAGTAAAATAAATTGAAC
>NZ_NOXX01000188.1:0-34875 GCF_002251775.1 Flavobacterium aurantiibacter | reverse complement strand
ACTACAAAAAAACTGCTTCGCGAACTTTGCGAGAATCTTTGCGCCCTTTGCGGTTAAGGATTCGACACGCACAAGAACCCGTTTTTTGAAGCGCGCAGAATACGCCGAAGTTCTCAGAATTTAGTGGAATGTTTCGCCGGTGAGGAAAAAACAGAACGTGTCATAACCGAAAGATCATACCAGACTTCAACAGACTCAGGCACAGATTTTTAAAACGTACAGAAATTGCTTAAACGCATATAACTTGATGAAATGGTTGGCAGGTGAGGAAAAAACAAAACATATCATTTCTCAGTGCAATTACTCAGCTTTCTACAGGCTCAAGTACTAGCCTTTCACGCGAAGAAAATACCGAAACTCGCAGAGTTTTGCACAATATGGTGCTAGTGAGGAAAACAGAGAACGCGCTATTTCTTAATAAATCGCTAGTCTTCGACAAGCTTAGACTCGGATGTTGTAATCTCCCCTTTAAAACGAACTGTTTAAAAGTTGAAAAATGGTCTTAATATTAAACACTAATTATCAAAAAGAGTTAATTATCAGCAGCGCAAATTTCAAAGATTTTAAAGGAGTTTGACAATGGTAGAACTGTTGAAGTAATTTGCCGCGACTATGGGCTTAGTTCTGCGACCTTCTATAAGTGGCGTTCGAGCTATGCTGGTATGAGTAGTAAGGAACTTAAGTGTCTTAAAGAGTTAGAGGAAGAGAACTATAAGCTCAAACAGATGTACGCTACTTTTGCCTTAGATTATCAAATGGCTAAAGATATCATCAGAAAAAACTATTAATGTTTACCTTGAACGCGTTACAGGAGAAGAACTTGTTCATTAAGGCATCAGCAGAGCGTGTCGTGTTTTAAATATGAGTAAGATTGTTTTCTATAACAATGCTTTACCTAAAAAAGACTCTAAGATTGAGCAAGCACCTCAAAAAAAGGTCGAGCAGCATGCCGAGGAAGGATTCTGGAAGTCTTACAGACGTTTTCATAATGAAGGTAAAGTATGGAATCACAAACGCGGCCATAGAGTGTGCGTGTCTGTAGGTTTGTCCTTGAGGAGAAACGTCCATGGCACCTGCCAGCACGAGTAGAGGAGCCGATAGCAATACCTGATTAATTGAATCATACTCAGAATATCGACTTTGTAACAAATGTCTTAGACAAAAATAAACGCTTAAGAGCCTTGAATATCCTTGATGATTACAATCGTGAATTATAACATTGAAGTAGATTTTTCATTATCTAATAATCGTATTCTGTGGGTTTTAAGTCACTTAATTAATCGCCGAAGTCGACCAGAGCGGATACTCATGGATAATGGCCTTAGAATTATTGCTAAGGTTGCTGACATGAAGTTTTATACAAGGCGTTGAAATTGTTAACATACAAGCAACAAATTCTACTCAAAAATGCTTTTATTGAGTGATTCAACAGTAGTTTTAGGCGTGGCGTATTAGATAAAGATATTTTTGAAAACATCGATCAAGTCGGAAAGCAAATACAGCTGTGAATGCATACTTACAACAACTTTAGCCCACACGATTCGCTTGAAAATTTGTCTCCGATACCTTATTCTGAAAAGCAACGTGTCGCTGCCGCTGGTCTCGCTTTAAAATAAATCAGCTGTAACGAAAAAGCTATAGAGAAAACCAATTCAATTAAACATGGAAAAAAGATTGAATTAAGAGCGGTTCGAGTTAGGGGAAGCCCACAGGAATATCATATGTCTTTTTCAAAGATGGTATAAAGCTCAACAATAGGCAAATTTCCTTGATTTATCTCAATTTTCTAATACACTCGTAAATTCATTAATAACAGCACATTACATCAAAAAAATTATAGGTATTTCGGATTTATTAAATTGGATACTTGTTTCAATCTTTATCTCTTACGAATATATACTTTTTCCACTAAACGTTAGTAACCTATGCCCTAGCCCGGATGGAAGCGGCAGCCCGTACAAAAATACGAGAACGTGAAGCGGTAGGTGTGGGCGACCCAAGAAGCCCAATGCGTACCGACTGAACGACGCGTATTTTTTGCGGACTATAGCGTACAGCCGGAGAAAGCTTAAAAAAAGAAAAAAGATTGGCTTGTGGCTAGTCGGGCTGTTTGCTACCATCCTTAACGCAAAAAAACGTCTCTGAAAATTCGTGTCAAAAAAGAAACCGCTGCCTTTCGAGCAACGGTTTCTTTCAATTCTTTCATTCTTTAACGAATGAGTTTTCTATATTTGATACGCTTGGGCGTCACATCGGCACCTAAACGTTTGCGCTTGTTTTCTTCGTATTCCGTAAAGCCACCTTCGAAAAAGTACACTTCCGAGTTGCCTTCAAAAGCCAATATGTGCGTACAAATTCGGTCTAAAAACCAACGATCGTGACTAATAACCACGGCACAACCCGCAAAGTTCTCTAAACCTTCCTCTAACGCACGTAAGGTATTTACATCCAAATCGTTCGTGGGCTCATCTAAAAGCAAAACATTGCCTTCTTCCTTTAATGTCATGGCCAAGTGCAAACGGTTGCGTTCACCGCCCGAAAGCATCGATACCTTTTTGTTTTGTTCGCTGCCCCCAAAGTTAAAACGACTCAAATACGCACGTGCATTTACTTGACGGCCGCCCATCATAATCAATTCTTGACCACCGCTAAAGTTCTCGTAAATCGATTTATCGACATCAATATTTGAATGCGACTGATCCACGTACGCAATCTTTACCGTTTCGCCAATCGAAAAGCTACCACCATCGGGCGTTTCTTCTCCCATAATCATGCGGAAAATTGTCGACTTACCGGCACCATTCGGACCAATTACGCCTACAATTCCCGCCTGCGGCAAGGTAAAGTTCAAATTATCGTACAACAATTTGTCGCCAAAAGCCTTCGCAACGTTTTTAGCTTCAATTACGTTAGTTCCCAAACGCGGACCGTTCGGGATGTAAATTTCCAGCTTCTCGTCGAGTTGCTTCTGATCTTCATTCAACAACTTATCGTAATTCTGTAAACGTGCTTTCTGCTTTGTCTGACGTCCTTTCGCACCCTGTCTCACCCACTCCAACTCGCGCTCCAAAGTTTTTCTGCGTTTGCTTGCAGTTTTCTCTTCTTGTGCCAAACGAATCGTTTTTTGATCGAGCCAAGACGAGTAGTTTCCTTTCCACGGAATGCCTTCTCCACGGTCGAGTTCCAAAATCCAGCCGGCAACGTTATCCAAAAAGTAACGGTCGTGTGTAACGGCAATAACTGTTCCGGCGTACTGTGCCAAATGCTGCTCTAACCACAACACCGATTCGGCATCGAGGTGGTTGGTGGGCTCATCCAGTAACAAAACGTCGGGTTGTTGCAAAAGTAAACGGCAAAGTGCTACACGACGGCGTTCGCCACCCGAAAGATGCTTTATCGGCGTATCGGCATCAGGCGTGCGCAAAGCATCCATGGCAATTTCTAGTTTGGTATCAATTTCCCAAGCGTTTAAGGCGTCAATTTTATCTTGTAGTGCCGCCTGTCTATCCATTAATTGCTGCATTTTGGTTTCGTTTTCGTAAACCTCAGGCAACATAAAACTGTCGTTAATTTCGTTGTATTCGGCAAGTACAGCCATGGTTTCGGCTACTCCTTCGCGAACAATATCAATAACGGTTTTATCCTCATCAAGTTGCGGTTCTTGTTCCAAATAACCCACGGTATATCCGGGTGCAAAAACTACATCGCCCTGATAATTCTTGTCTACTCCTGCGATAATGCGCAGCAAAGACGATTTACCAGAACCGTTTAAACCGAGAATACCAATTTTAGCTCCGTAGAAAAAGCTGAGATAGATGTTTTTTAAAACTTGTTTGTCGCTGCTGCTGTAGGTCTTCGAGACCTTTTGCATGGAAAAAATAACCTTCTTATCGTCTGACATGTATAGTGTAATTAATTAAACGCGTCCTTTTAAGGAACTAAAAACCCAAGCATTGGCCCAAAAGCCAAGACCAACGGCCGCAAAACCCCATCCGGCAACTTCGTCGTAACGAAAAGCTCCTAAACCAATAAGTAAAATTCCCATCAGAATCATAATAAAGGTAGCCCAACCCAAAACGGTGTTCTTATTCATTCCCATATTTTTTAATTTTAGGCAAATATCTTAATCAAAAGCAGTTTAAACAAATCGCTTTCTTTAGCATTAGCTGCACCCACGCCTTTGCTCTGTAAATCAATATCGCGTAAAGCGGCAATCATACTGCTCACTTTTTTCATCGGATACACGCGGATGCCGTCAAAAAACTCGTCGACAAAATACGGCGAAACACCTAAAGCTTGCGCTGCCGCCGGTTTGCTTTTGTCTTTTAATCCGTGTAAAATCAGTAGCTGACTAAAAAATTTGTGCAATTGCGCTACGATGACCACCAAAGGCATGTCGTTTTTACTTTTGGTAAAATAATCAACAATTTGGAAGGCTTTGGTCGTGTTTTTTTGTGCGATTGCTCTTCGCAATTCAAAAATATTGAAGTCTTTACTTATTCCAACGTACAATTCCACATCTGCAGCAGTAACAGTACTTCCACTCGGAATATTAACCACCAGTTTGTCAATTTCGGTAGCAATACGCGACAAATTATTCCCTAAATTGTCGTTGATCATCGCAACAGCTTTGGGTTCAATTTGCAAACCTTTCGACTTGAGCAATTTCGCAATCCAGGTTTGCACTTGCGCATCCTTGAGCTTCTTGCTTTCGAGCACAACGCCGTGTTTTTGAAAATTCTTGTAGAGCGCTTTACGCTTATCTACATCTTTACCTTTGTAACACAAAACCAGCACAGTTGTTGGCGTGCAATTGGCAACGTACTCTTCCAATTTATCGAGTTTGCCGGTAATGGCTTGGGCTTCTTTAACAATTATTACTTGTCGTTCGGCCATCATCGGATAGCGCTTGGCAGCTCCTACTAAATCGGGAACATTTACATCACGTCCGTACAAAATAGTCTGATTAAAGCCGCGTTCGTCTTCAGATAAAACGTGCTCTTCAATGTATTCGGACACCTTATCAACGTAATACGGTTCCTCACCCATGAGCAAATACAGGGGCTTAATGTCGCCCGATTTGATCGCATCAACAATTTTTAGTGCTTCATCCATTAAAGTCGGAAATTGAATTCGGGCTAATCTTCTCTTTATATTTGCGCCATGCAGCGACTCAATTTTCCACCCGCTCAGTTCAGGTTCAAAAATAGCGAAAATAAGACGCTTATCTTCGACCCTATTCGCAAAAAATTTATCGTATTAACGCCCGAAGAATGGGTCAGACAGCATGTAATTGCTTTGTTGCAAACGCATTATCAAATCCCAACAACTTTAATCAGCGTTGAACGTCAACTGAAAATCAATCAGTTAATAAAACGATTCGATTTAGTTGTCTTCAATAAAAACGGCAGTATTTTTCTGTTAGTCGAATGTAAAGCACCTGAAATACCTATAAAGCAAGACACGTTCGACCAAATTGCACGCTATAATTTGCACGTACAAGCACAACATTTATTCGTGACAAATGGCTTGGAACACTATTTTTGCAAACTCGATTACGAACGCGAACGTTTTGAATTAATTCCCGATTTACCTGCCTTTGGAAGCTAAAGAACTTTTATCGAAAACGGCCGTTGTTGTACTCAATTACAACGGAGCAAAGCTCTTGCGCCAATTCCTGCCTACGCTAATTAGCTGCAGCGATTCGGCGCGTATTTACGTTATCGATAATGCTTCCACCGACGACTCTGTATCGCTATTAGAAACTGAATTCCCTGCTGTAGTTTGTATCAAAAACGCCCAAAACCTAGGCTTTGCCGGTGGTTATAACGAAGGCTTACGCAGCATCGATGCCTCGCTTTTAGTTTTAATTAATTCCGATGTCGAAGTAACTCCAAATTGGTTGCAGCCGTTGGTTCGCGCTTTCGCGGAAGAGGAAAAATTGGCCATTGCGCAACCCAAAATTCGCGATTTCAAAAATAAAGCCGCATTTGAATATGCTGGAGCTGCGGGCGGATTTATCGACAAGTATGGATTTCCGTACTGCCGCGGTCGGTTGTTTGAAACCGTGGAAATCGACGAAAACCAATATTCGGACGAAACGCCGATTTTCTGGGCAACCGGAGCTTGTTTTGCGATACGAAAGAAGGTATTCGACGAACTTGGCGGTTTTGATGCCGACTTCTTTGCACATCAGGAAGAAATAGACCTATGTTGGCGGGCATTCAATCGCGGATTTGAAGCCCGATACCTACCCGATTCGGTTGTGTTTCACGTTGGTGGCGCAACTTTAGCGAGCGGTTCTGCTCGAAAAGTCTTTCTAAATTTCAGAAATTCGCTAGTAATGCTGCTAAAAAACGTTCCGCAAGGCATGTTGTTCGAAGTGTTGTTCTTGCGTTTGGTTTTAGACGGAATTGCCGCAATTCGTTTCTTGACTTCCGGTGAATTTTCGAAGTTCCGCGCAGTAATTGCCGCACATTTTGCCTTCTACGCTAATTGTAACCAAACATTTAAAAAGCGAGCCAAACACTTGCGTTCAGACTACTTTTCTAAAAAATCGATTGTCTATGCATACTTCGTTCAGGGAAAGCGGCGTTATAGCGATGTATCTTAACAATAGTTTAGGTGTTCTTTTCACGTTATTTTTTAACATTTGAGTATATCTTTGCGCAAAATCTAAATTGATGAAGAAGTATATTTTTGTTTTAGCATCGCTTGCCGTATTGAGCACATCATGCGGAACGAAAAAGAAAATCGCTGCATTGGAAGCGAAAAATAAGGAAATTCAGGACCTTTTGAACTCGACTACCGTTAAACTGAACATGTGTATGTCGGAAAAGGATGCCTTGGCTACCCAGGTTGATTTCTTGAAAAAGAACAATTCCGAATTAATTAGCAATATCGGAAACATGACTACGCTTACCGCGAAAGGTGCCGAAAACATTGAGAAAGCGTTAGAAACCATCAAAGAGAAAGATCTTAAAATTACGCGCATGCAGGACGCACTGACTAAAAAAGACAGTGTTACACTTGCCTTAGTTACGAGTTTGAAACGCGAGGTAGGCATTTCTGATCCAGATATCGAAGTGAATGTGGAGAAAGGCGTAGTTTTCATTTCAATTGCCGATAAGTTATTGTTTAAAAGCGGTAGTTACACCGTTACCGATCGAGCCAAAGAAGTACTTACCAAAGTGGCAAAAGTTATAAACAGTAAGCCCGATTTTGAATGCATGGTGGAAGGACATACCGACAGCGTGCCTTTCATTGGCAACGGCGTTTTGCTCGACAACTGGGATTTGAGCGTAAAACGTTCTACGTCTATCATTCGTGTGTTAACTAAAGAATTGGGTGTAAAACCTTCGCAACTCATTGCAGCTGGTCGCGGCGAGTACATTCCGTTGGTTGACAACAGCAATGCAGAAAACAGATCTAAAAACAGAAGAACTCGAGTAGTGATTCTTCCAAAAATCGATCAGTTTTACGACATGATTGAAAAGGAGATGAAGAATCAAAAAAATTAATAAGCAAGCTTAGAGCGTTTAAAAGCTGTCTGTTTAGGCAGCTTTTTTTATTCGGAACATAATAAGACTCGTAAAAAAATCCAGAATGAAATGAGCACCATTTTAAGAAAACATATCGAACGCATCACACCTTTAACGGATAGCGAATTCGACTACGTACTCGCGCATTTTTCGCCCAGATCGTTCAAAAAACAGCAGTATCTGATTCAAGAAGGCGAATTGGTGCAGAACGACTTTTTTGTTCTTAGTGGTTTGGTAAAATCGTATTACACCAATGCCGACGGCAAAGAACATTTAATGCAGTTCGGTATGGAAGATTGGTGGATTACCGATTACCAAGCGTATTTTAATCAGCAGCATGCGCAATTAAACATCGATTGCATTGAAAACACACAAGTTCTTTGCTTATCGCTGCACAATCGTGAAAAACTTTGCGCCGAGTTGCACAAAATGGAGCACTTTTTCAGAAAAAAATCGAATGCAGGATACGTAGCCTTGCAACGGCGAATTTTATCGCTGCTTAACAACAACGCACAGGAACGCTACGAGTCGTTGCTAAAGTTGTATCCCGAGCTTTTCCAGCGCGTCCCGAAAACTTTAATCGCCTCGTATCTGGGCGTATCACGCGAAACCTTAAGTCGTTTTTCCTCAAAAGCAGACTTAAAATAAACAGACGATGAGCTTACCTGTGATTTACATCACAAAAAAGTTGTGATGTAGGTCATTTCTAGCTTCGACGGATGTTCCGAAATTTGTCATGTTGAATATTCAAACAAACATTAATTAATAACTACAATGAAACAGCGGAAATTTATTACGCAGGTTTTATGCTTGGTATTATTGGCGATGAGCGCCGCGGTACCGGCACAAAAATTAAAATCAAAGAAAATGAATAAGAAAATTTTATTTGTGGTAACTAGCCACGACAAATTAGGGGAAACAGGTGAATCAACCGGTTATTACCTTGGCGAAGTTTCGCATCCATGGGCAGTTTTAACAGCAGCGGATTACGAAATTGATTTTGTGAGTCCGCTCGGTGGAAATCCGAAATACTACGGCAATAATCCGGAAGACACAGTAAATCAGCAGTTCTTGGCCAACGAAAAGTATCAAAAGAAAATTCAAAACACTTTGACGCCCGAGCAGGTTCGAGCCGAAGATTACGCAGCGATTTTGTACGCTGGCGGTCATGGTACGATGTGGGATTTTCCCGACAACGCGGCTTTGGCAAAAATTGCACAAGAGATCTATGAAAACAACGGCATTGTTAGCGCGGTTTGCCACGGACCCGCGGGATTGGTTAACATAAAATTGAGCAATGGTAAATATTTGGTTGACGGAAAGAAAATCAATGCTTTTACCAATGAAGAAGAGGCTGCTGTGAAGTTGGAAAACGTGGTTCCGTTTAGTCTGGAGACAAAATTAATTGAACGCGGGGCGAAATTTGAAAAGTCTGGACTTTGGCAAACGCATGTAGCTGTTGATACACGAGTAGTAACGGGACAAAATCCGCAATCGGCACATGCTGTTGGCGAGGCTGTTTTAACCGAGCTTAAAAAGCTGTAAAGAATAGAATAAGGAACAAAAAAGGCAGCAAAATAGCTGCCTTTTTTAATTAGATACACGTTTAAACGACATAATTCGCTGCGTTTTTATAAACAATTCGAGTTCGTTTTGCTCGTCGATGCGGTAGCTGGTAATTTGCCCCAAAAGTTGCATAAATACTTTTTCGCCATCGGAGCCACAGGCCATTTTGGTGCTTTTTACCTTTTTGATGAAAACCGTGAGCGAGAGTCGGTTTGAAAAAATGGGTCCGTTAAAGGTATTGCAACCGTTAAATCCACTAACTGTTTCGTTTTCAATATCAAAGCTTACTGTCGGTCGTTTTGAAGGAAACAGTCCGTCGATCGTATTTTTTTCGTAAACCAAACCAATAAGTTCCCAATTTCCGGCGAGCGACTGTTGCACTTTTTTCACTTGTTCTTGTGTTCCGTAACAGCCCGAAAATAAAAACGAGAATAGGAAAATGATGCTAAATCGATACAGGTATTTCATTTCTTTTTTTGTCAAAGATAAACCATAAAAAAAGCTGTTGCAGCACAGGTAAAATTTTAGCTAAAATACTACGACAGCCTCTTGTAAAATAACCCACGATGCGTGTATTTTCGCGAGGCAAAAAGAAAAACATGAAAATACTTGAAATAGGATCGCGCATTGAGCATCCGGAATACGGAAAAGGTGTAGTTACCAATGTAAGCAGCACCGAATATTGGGTTACTTTTATTGAGAACGGTTTAGAAACCATCCCATTAACCGACACCTTTACCGTAATTGAAGCGGTAGAAAACGAGGTAGATACGATTAGTTTTTACGAAGTAGAGCGCACGGTTCGCGAGATATTGCGCAAATGGGCCGACGTGGGCGAAGTAGTTGCCATTGGCGATAAGTGGAAAGGTGGCAAAATGATCATGCAACCCGGAACGGCTGGCTTGGCTTCTAAAGAAGTGCCGATTGACACATTCTTCCACAAAATTGTTATGTTGCGCGACCGTTTGCGCGTGATGGAACAGAAAATCAATTCGAGCAATTTGGAAGAAATTGAAAAAATTGAATTGCAGCAGTACATCACCCGAATTTACGGAACGTTAACTACTTTTAATGTACTGTTTAAATCGTCGAACCACAATTTTGTTGGCGAAAAGACGAAGTAGAAATATTTTTGATAACGATATTTGCGTTAGCAATTGCAGCGAAAACCCTTTGGTTGTAAAGCGGTTACAAAAGTAGGGCGGAGCGGGCGACCCACAGAAGCCGGCGCCGCACGTACTTTTGACCGTTTTACGAACAAAGGTTGTAGCGAAAAGTGCGACCGGCAATAGCTTGGGCTAGGCATGAGAATTGCCGGGAACGCCCCACCCCAAAATAAAAAAGACCGGACACAAAATGCCGGTCTTTCCCCCAAAAACAATTAAAACAAATTGATTAGCAACACTTTCCGAAGAAAGCTCCCCAGTTACTAATCGTTCGCCCTAACACAAAATTTATATCATCGTTGCGAAACTTCATTTTTTAACCTGATGTCAACCAAATGCGATTGCAGTTCCGGTAAAGCACGACCTGCCAATTTCTGTAAGTCAGACTTCGATGTGCTTGCCGCAAGTTTCTCCGCAATCAAAACCGTTTGCGTATGCGAATCGCGCAGCGTTTTAATAAACGTAGCTTCGAAACTCGACGCACTTACGCGGTACAACTTCTCGATTTGCGCTTTTCCATCGTCCGACAAAGCATTCGGAATCGTTATTCCCTCTGCGGTTGCAGCAGCGTGAATGTCGTCGTTAAGCTTTTGATGCGCTTTCAGCAGCATATCCACTTTCTCACGTAATTCCGTTTTCGCTGAACGACGGTCGGCCAAACGCAACATTTCTAGTTCAACCAAATTAATGGCAGCCCACTCGACCAACAAAGACGCATCGGCCGAAAGCTGTTCCGAATTTTGGAACTTCTCTGCGTTGATTTCCTTTGCCAATACTACCGGATCATCAGTTTTTTTGCAAGAACATAAGATCAAAGAAATACAAAGCCATGAACTCAACAGCACTTTTCTTGGTTGCCCCAAAGATCGGCTCATGTTTTTTCTTTTAACAAAGATGTCTCTTCTATAGTTCATAAACTTTATAAAATTTCATTAGATTTTTACAGGATTTCAAACCTACCCGCTAAAATACTCGTCCGGAAAGTTTAGCAAATACAGTTTTTCTTTAGCTCGAGTAATGGCCGTATACAACCAACGGTAATACGGAATCGACACGCCCTCAGGAAGATACGGTTGTTCTACAAAAACCCGACTCCATTGTCCGCCCTGTGCTTTGTGGCAAGTCATCGCATAACTAAACTTCACTTGCAAGGCGTTAAAATACGCATTCTCTTTCATCTTCTTGTAACGCGTACTCGGACTGTACTCCAAATAATCTTCTTCAACTTGCGATGCAAAATCGCGGAATTCGGCTTGCGTTAGTGCGGGCGACTCACTTTGCAACGTATCGAGCATCACCAAACATTCAAAAGTGTCGGATTGCTGGTAGTCGAGAAACTTCACTTTTACTCTTGCAAATTTTTTGCCATAAAGTTCTTCTTCTTTAAAAATCTCAAGTACCTCAACAATATCACCGTTTGCAATGAAATCTTTACTGGCATCGTCGGCCAACCAATAATAATTGTTTTTAACAACCATGAGTAAATCGCCGGTAGCAATTTCGTGATCGCGCATCAAAATACGGTTCCGAATTTGGTTGTTGTAGGCATTAGCCCGTTTGTTGGAGCGAACAATAACAATCGATTCGTCGATTTCCCGCTCGTTAAATGCACTTTCAAAAGCGTCTTGTATGTCGTACGGATCTTGCAAACGCACAATATCCGGAAATCCGGAAATTTGGAACTGAAACGTACTGAGTTCTTCGCTCTTGATCAGATTCCGAATACCGGTTGCATTCATCAAAATACCCGAATCGGTTGCTTGTCGCATAACTTCGGTCAGCTCCGTAATTCCCACGCCGGCTGCAAAATAAACAGCCAATTTTTCCGGATCCAACGCCGGTGATAAATCGCTGTGAACGGGCGGCAACTGCGCGGTATCGCCAACAAAAAGTACCGCACAATGCTCGGCGCTGTACACAAACGTCAGCAAATCGTCGAGCAAACCGTTGCCAACAGCTTCCGAACCTGCATCCGACAACATCGACGCCTCATCGATGATAAACAAAGCGTGCTGCCATTTGTTTTTCATCAGCGTAAAAGCATACTGCCCGTCGGTTACATTCGGGTAGTAAATACTGCGATGAATGGTGGCGGCATCTTTTCCAGAATAGCCCGACATCACTTTTGCGGCGCGTCCGGTTGGCGCCATGAGCACCACGTCTTTATCAATCGATTCAAAAAACTGAACGATACTCGCAATGAGCGTTGTTTTTCCCGTTCCCGCATAACCTTTAAGCACAAATGCCGACTGTTGCGATTCGCCACTCAAAAATTGAGCAAACGTCTCGAAGAACACCTGTTGCGAAGGCGTTGTTTCGAAAGGAAAAAAGGCTTTAAGCCGCTGCGCTAAAATAGAGCTGTTTTGCATGGGCGAAGGCAATTGAAAAAAATTTGCAAAAGCGATGGTTGATTGCTGTCCAAAAATAGCGGAATATCTCGGGCTGCTGCACGAAAAATCGTAAGTTTGCGCAACTGCTTATTAACCATGACGCAAGGTAACCAACTGAATTTAATTGTAGGATTAAACGGATTTTCATTTTTAGTGGTAAATCCGGAAAATAAAACGTTTCAGGCGCCAACACAGGTCGACTTTGCCGTAGCCGACTACCGAAAAACCACCGAAGAACAGTATTGGGAAGCGTTCCTGAAATATCCAGAGTTAACACGTAACTACGAGAAAGTAACCATCTTTCACAAAAACGCCTACGCCACTTTTGTCCCTAACGAACTCTACGACGAGGGTCAGCCCGAATTATACCTGCAATTTGCGACCAAACTTTTCGAAACCGACTCGTTCGATATCGACGAAATACCCGAACTCGGCGTAAAAAACGTCTTTGTGCCTTACGTACACATCAATAATTTTCTGCTCGACCAATTCGACACCTTCGAATACCACCATTTCGAAACGGCTTTATGCAAGCAATTTCAGAAAATAGCCGCCCAACGAAGCGATAAGTTGGCTTTGGCATACGTGGATAAAAACCTGTTTTCGCTTTATGTGTTTCAAGGAAGTAACTTACTGTTTAACAATACGTTTGAGATACTAAAGCCCGCCGATTTCGTCTATTACTTGCTGTTCACAGCCGAGCAATTAGAACTGGATCCCGAGCAATTTCCGTTGCAACTTTTCGGAGCAATTTCCGAAGATTCGCCCTTTTTCCAATTGGCATACCAGTACATCCGAAACATCGAAGTGGCAACTGTTACAACCAATTCGCACAGCCTTTCGCAACTCGAAGCGCGCATCTTCTTCCCCATCCTAAACGCATGAGAATAGTTTCCGGAATTTATAAAGGTCGGCGTATCCAAGCGCCAAAAAACTTGCCGGTTCGCCCTACGACCGACATGAGTAAAGAAGCGCTATTCAACGTTTTAAATAACCGCTATCACTTCAGTCAATTGCGGGTTTTAGACTTGTTTTCAGGAACCGGTAATATTTCTTACGAATTTGCTTCGCGCGGCAGCCAAGAAATTACGGCTGTCGATGCCGATTTCAACTGCGTAAAATTCATCAAAGCAACCAGCGCAGGATTTGAAATGGATTTAAGCGTAGTAAAATCCGATGTGTACAAATTTTTAGAAGCAAACAAAACGGTGTACGACTTAATTTTTGCCGATCCGCCGTACGATTTCTCCGAAAAACAATTTCTTACGATTGTCGATTTAGTTTTTGAAAAACAGTCGCTGGATTCAGAAGGTTGTTTAATTATCGAACACAGCAAACACACCAAGTTAGATGCGCATCCCAACTTTGTGGAAAAGCGTGCCTACGGAGGTTCTGTCTTTAGTTTTTTCGAAAATCTAGAAGTAGAATAGCTGAAGAAAAATTAAAAAAAGCAGACCTATAAGCCGGATTCTGTCAACTCCCAAACGGAAGCAGCCTTATCATTTATCTGGATTGGCGGTTACCCGACAATTCTAGCTTTCTACCCTTCAGCCTCAGGCGAGAAACCTTTATCGCTTGCGCGAAAGCTGATATACTTGAAATTTCACCGCATAGAGTTTACCTGATTTCACTACAGCTTAACCTGTACATCCTTTCTGTTGCACTTGTCCTTCCCGATTGCTCGAGCGACGGGCGTTACCCGCTATGCTTCTCTGTGGTGTCCGGACTTTCCTCCCCTGCCTAAACAAGAGCGATAAGGCGGTCTGCGGGCGCAAAGATAAGCCTACAAACGCATTTTCCTCGCGATTTCCATCAAGAAATAATGTATTTACTATCTGGGCGTTCCCTGCCGTGCCAAAAGGTTCAAACCGCCTTAAACAATTTTTCGGCAACGGCAGGTCGCGTTTTTGCTGCAACTCCTCGCGCTAATGCCCACAAAAACAAGTCGGTAACCGGCTTCCTTTAGTCGCCCGTTTCCTCCTGTTTTTGTTTGGGCATTCACGCTGCGGGGTTTCCGCGTCAACCGCTAACGCAGGCAATCGTTACCAAAGATCGTACTCGTAAAAAATTGTTTTTCAACACATTATAAACTCAAAAAATGCTTTAACAACACATTAATTCAAATTTAACAATCATGCATCGAATAAAGCTTCTACATTTGCAACAGAATTTAACAACACCGTGAAAAATCAATTTGTACATCTACATCATCTTACTGGCTTACAGGCGAGGTGATATTGATATGTAAATTTTAAACGAAATATCTTTCAAACCCGTCTGAGTATCCGACGGGTTTTTTGTTTTTCCGCACGTTTACTCAGACACATTTTCTAAACCATGAGTAAACTAAAAATTGCGGTCCAAAAAAGCGGCCGACTTACCGAAAAATCGCTAAATCTGCTCGAAGAATGCGGCATTAAAATCTCTAACGGCGCCCGCAAACTCAAAGCCGATGTCGCTAATTTTCCCATCGAAATACTGTTTCTACGCGACGACGACATTCCGCAATACGTCGAACAAGGCGTTGCCGATATCGGAATTCTCGGTCAAAATGAAGTCAGCGAACGCGGCAAAGACGCACAAGTAATCGAAAATTTGGGCTTTGCCGCCTGCCGCATGTCGCTCGCCATTCCAAAAGACGAATCCTACAACGGCATTTCGTACTTCGAAGGCAAGCGCATCGCTACAAGTTATCCCAAAATCTTAACCGAATTCTTCCTTGAAAACGACATTACAGCAACCATCGAAGAAATTAGCGGCAGCGTAGAAATTGCACCAGGAATCGGACTCGCCGAAGCCATATTCGATATCGTGAGCACCGGCAGCACCTTGCTAATGAACGGTTTAAAAGAAGTAGAAGTTGTTGCTAAAAGTCAGGCTGTAATGATTGCCAACAAAACACTTTCCGAGGAAAAGCAACAGATTTTAGATCAGCTGTTGTTTCGCATTCGTGCCGTTCGCAGCGCAAAAGAAAACAAATACATCCTGCTCAATGCACCAAACGAAGCTTTAGATGCCATTTGCAAAATCCTGCCCGGCATGAAGTCGCCAACAATATTGCCCTTAGCCGAACGTGGCTGGAGCAGTTTACACGCGGTAGTTCGCGAATCCGAGTTTTGGGAAATCATCGATCAACTTAAAAATCTCGGTGCACAAGGCATTTTGGTAATTCCAATCGAAAAAATGGTTCTTTAAAAATCTGCTATGATACAACTTGTAAATCCTCCGAAAAATACGTGGGCCGAACTCAGCAAACGCCCTACCCTGCCCACAGAAAATCTCGATGCCAACGTACGTGCCATTCTTACCGACGTGCAAAAACGCGGCGACGCTGCTGTACTCGAATACACGGAAAAGTTCGACCAAGCGAAACTTACGACATTAGCCGTTTCTCAAGCAGAAATCGATGCTTCAGAGTTTGAAATCGATATTGAACTGCGCACGGCTATTGAAGTTGCGAAAAATGCCATTTACAAATTTCACGAATCGCAACGCGAAGTTCCCGAAATGGTCGAAACAACTCCGGGCGTGCGTTGTTGGCGCGAAAGCCGACCGATACAGCGTGTGGGAATCTACATTCCCGGCGGAACGGCTCCCTTATTTTCAACGGTTTTAATGTTAGGAATTCCCGCGCAATTGGCAGGCTGTTCCGAGGTAGTTTTGTGTACGCCGCCAAACGCCGAAGGTAAAATTCATCCCGCAATACGGTATGCAGCAAAACGTATCGGTATCAAACAAATCTTTGCTGTGGGCGGAGTACAAGCCATTGCGGCACTTACGTTCGGTACAGAAAGTATACCCGCAGTCTTGAAAATTTTCGGACCCGGAAACCAGTACGTTACGGCAGCCAAACAACTGGCATTGCAATACGGAGTTGCTATCGATATGCCAGCCGGACCCAGCGAAGTTTTGGTCATAGCCGACAAACACGCCAATCCGGAATTTATTGCTGCCGATTTACTGTCGCAAGCCGAACACGGTGCCGATAGTCAAGTGGTGTTACTCTCCGACAGCGCCAAAATCATCGAACAGGCAATAAATCAAGTTAAGAAACAGCTCGAATTAGTACCGCGAGCATCGTTAGCTGCTGCTGCATTGGCAAACAGTAAGGCAATCCGATTTGAAAATTTAGTTGACTGCTTTGCCTTTAGCAACGCGTTTGCACCTGAACATCTAATTCTTGCTTTAGAAAATGCCGCCGAATACCGCAGTTTAGTTCAAAATGCCGGTTCGGTTTTTCTTGGAAAATACAGTTGTGAAAGTGCCGGAGATTACGCCAGCGGCACCAATCACACCTTGCCTACCAACGGCTATGCACGTCAGTACAGCGGCGTCTCGCTCGACAGCTTTATCAAGAAAATTACCTTTCAGGAAATCGATGTGCAAGGAATACAAAATCTGGGACCAAGCATCGAAATCTTGGCCGCCGCCGAAGGCTTGCAAGCACACAAAAATGCCGTAACGCTCCGCCTTCAACAAATAAAAAAATTGAATTCATGAACAGCATACAACAATTAGCAAACCCACACTTGCTAAACTTACAACCATACAGCAGCGCACGATCTGAATTTTCGGGCACAGCAAAAGTGTTTTTAGATGCAAACGAAAATTCGTTTGGTACCCTAAATCGCTATCCCGATCCGTTGCAAACAGCACTAAAAGCAAAACTTTCTGAACTTAAAAAAACGGCGCAAGAGCAAATTTTCATCGGAAACGGCAGCGACGAAATCATTGATTTAACGATCCGACTGTTTTGCGCAACGGGAGCCGATACCATTACGATCTGTCCGCCCACCTACGGCATGTACGAGGTTTCGGCTGCCATCAATAACATCCGAGTAAATCGAATTCCGTTAACCGCTGAATTTGAATTAGATGTGTCGAAAATTCTGGAACAACAATCCAAAATATTGTTTTTATGCTCACCGAATAATCCCACGGGCAATACATTAAAAAATATCGAAGAAATCGTTCGCTCATATCTAGGAATTGTATTCATCGACGAAGCGTATATCGAATTTAGTACCAACGAATCGTGGATTTCAAAACTAAATCAGTTTCCTAATGTAATTGTTTCGCAAACCTTCAGTAAAGCCTACGGACTTGCAGCAGCGCGCATCGGAGTGGCGTATGCTTCGACAGAAATAATCGATTTACTCAATAAAATAAAACCGCCCTACAACTGTAGCTCGCTAAATGTTGCAGCTGCTCTGGAAGCACTTTCCGACAACGAAAAAGTGATGCAGCAAATCGCTGAAATCGTATCCGAACGCAAACGCCTGGAAAACGAGCTTGTTGCGGTGCCCGTAATTGAAAAAGTCTTTACATCCGACGCCAACTTCCTCTTCCTAAAAACAACCAACGCAACGGCTATTTACAATCAACTGATTAGCCGCGGAATCGTAGTTCGTAACCGACACAACATAGTAGAAAATTGCTTGCGAATTACAGTAGGTACAAAACAGGAAAACGATTTGTTAATCAACATCTTAAAAAGCATCCAAGCATGAAAAAAGTACTCTTCATCGACCGCGACGGCACGTTAATTATAGAACCAAAAACCGATTTTCAGGTGGACAGTTTGGAAAAACTCGAATTCTATCCGTATGTGTTTCAATACTTGGGAAAAATCGCTAAAGAACTGGATTACGACTTGGTAATGGTTACCAACCAAGACGGTTTAGGTACGGCTTCCTTTCCTGAGTCTACCTTTTGGCCAGCACACAACAAAATGCTCCAAGCGTTTGAAAATGAAGGCATTCTTTTTAAAGAAGTTTTGATTGATACGTCGTTTGAGAACGAAAATCTACCGACTCGAAAACCGGGAACTGCATTGTTAACACATTACATCAAAGGTAATTACGACTTAGCGAATTCGTTTGTCATTGGCGATCGGGAAACCGACGTGCAGTTGGCAAAAAATCTGGGTTGCAAGTCGATTTTCCTCGGCGAAACAGCAACAAACGCCGATCTCGCCACAACAGCATGGGCAACAATCTATCAGTACTTAAAATCGCAACCACGAACCGCAACAGTTACACGAAAAACCAAAGAAACAGACATTGCTATTACACTAAACTTAGACGGCTCCGGAAAAGCGAACATAAATACTGGTCTTGGTTTTTTCGATCACTTGCTGGAGCAAATCGCTAAACACGGAAGTTTCGACTTAGCTATTTCCGTACGCGGCGATCTGCATATCGACGAACACCATACTATTGAAGACGTGGCCTTGACATTAGGACAAGCTTTTTTCGAAGCGCTAGGCAGTAAAATCGGCATCGAGCGTTACGGTTTTGTCTTACCTATGGACGATTGCTTGGCGCAGCTAGCCCTTGATTTCGGCGGACGTCCGTGGTTGGTTTGGAAGGCTAAATTCAAAAGAGAGAAAGTGGGCGATGTGCCAACAGAAATGTTTGAACACTTTTTTAAATCATTTTCCGACCAGGCGAAATGCAACATCAACATCAAAGCCAAAGGAAAAAATGAGCACCATAAAATCGAATCGCTCTTCAAAGCTTTTGGAAAATGCCTCAAAATGGCAGCAACAAAAAACAATCAATTTTCAATACCAAGTACAAAAGGAACCTTATGATCGCAATAATTCAATACAACGCTGGCAACGCTACTTCGGTGAAAAACACCGTGGAAAGCTTGGGATTTGATTGTGAAATCACCTCAGATCAACAGAAAATCCGAGCCGCCGAAAAAGTCATTTTTCCCGGTGTAGGTGCTGCACAATCGGCCAAGCTGTATCTAAAAACATACGGATTAGATAACTGCATTCAAAAACTTCAACAACCGGTTTTAGGAATTTGCCTAGGACAGCAACTGCTGTGTGCGCATTCTGAGGAAGGAAATACAACTGGACTAGGAATTTTCAATGCAAAAGTAAAGCGCTTCCCGGCAAACGGTATCGTTCCACACATGGGTTGGAATACGATTACTCCAGTAAAGGAAACCGCTCTTTTAGAAGGAATTACTGCCTACGACGACGTTTACTTCGTGCATTCTTACTATTGCGAACCCACTTCAGAAACTGTCGCTACCTGCGATTACATCTTGCCGTTCAGCGCGGTTATGCAAAAAGACAACTTCTATGCCACACAATTTCACCCAGAAAAATCGGCAGGAATCGGACTCCAAATATTAAATAACTTCTTGAAATTATGAGAATTATACCTGCCATAGATATCATCGAAGGAAAATGCGTTCGATTAACAAAAGGCGATTATTCCACACAAAAAATATATCGAGAAAACCCTTTAGAAGTAGCCAAAGAATTTGAAGCCAACGGCATTGAATACTTGCATTTAGTGGATTTAGACGGTGCAAAATCAAACGGAATTGTCAACTATAAAACCTTAGAATTACTGGCTACGAAAACGCAACTAAAAATAGATTTTGGCGGCGGCATTAAATCAACAACCGATGTAGAAATTGCATTTTCGAGCGGCGCGGCACAAATTACGGCAGGAAGCATTGCCGTTAAAAAGCCGGAACTATTTGCCTCGTGGTTGGATCGATACGGTAGTTCAAAAATCATTCTTGGCGCCGATGCCCAAAATCGGAAAATTGCGGTTCAAGGATGGCTAGAAAAATCGGATGAAGATGTTGTGTCTTTCATCAAAACCCATTTCGAAAAAGGAATTCAATATGTGGTTTGTACCGATATTGAAAAAGACGGCATGTTAGCAGGACCGTCGTTCAATCTATATCACGAAATACTGAAATCGGTTCCTGTAAAACTCGTGGCAAGCGGAGGCGTAAGCTCGCTAAACGATTTGCAACAACTCAAAACATTGGGTTGCGATGCAGCTATTATCGGTAAAGCCTTGTACGAGAATAAAATAACCTTAACTGAACTGGCTGCCTTATGTTAAAAAAACGAATCATTCCGTGTTTAGACATAAAAGACGGTCGAACTGTAAAAGGCGTACAATTTCAGAACATCAAAGACGCCGGCGATCCGCTAGAATTGGCCAAGCGGTACTCCGACGAAGGCGCCGACGAACTCGTATTTCTCGACATTACCGCTACATTGGAAAAGCGACAAACCTTGGTGAAACTCGTTGAGCAAATGGCATCGAAAATTCGTATTCCCTTTACTGTAGGCGGCGGAATCAATTCTCTAGCCGATGCCGAAGCGGTTATTCGCGCGGGGGCTGATAAAATAAGTCTGAATTCTGCAGCAGTAAAACGACCCGAATTAATCACGGAAATCGCCGAAGCTTTTGGGAGTCAATGCGTTGTTGTTGCTATCGACACCAAACTCGTAGAAGACCAATGGAAAGTCTTTGTAAACGCAGGCAAAACCGAAACGCCACTCAACACGGTCGATTGGGCGAAACGAGCATTTAATCTAGGTGCGGGCGAGCTTTTACTCACATCTATGAATCACGACGGTTCGCGAAACGGCTTTGCGCTGCCGATTCTAAAAGACGTTGCGGCTACTGTGAACATTCCAGTAATTGCTTCAGGAGGTGCTGGAACACGTGAACATTTCGCCGAGGTTTTCGAGCAAACGTCGGTCTCGGCAGCCTTAGCAGCGGGTATCTTCCACGAAAGTGTAGTAAACATTTCTGAAGTAAAATCGTATTTAAAAACACTAAACATTCCTATTCGATGAAAATAGATTTCGATAAAGAAAACGGACTCGTTCCAGCTATCATCCAAAACTACCAAAATGGCAGCGTTTTGATGCTTGGTTATATGAATCGTGAAGCCTACGAAAAAACCTGCGAAACAAAGAAAGTGACGTTTTTCAGCCGATCTAAACAGCGTTTGTGGACCAAAGGAGAAACCTCGGGTAACTATTTAAATGTGGTTTCCATTTCCGAAGATTGCGACAACGATGCACTATTGATACTCGTAAATCCAGAAGGGCCAACGTGCCACACAGGAACGGAGTCGTGTTTTAAAAAGAGTTTCCAAAATTCGTTTTTATACGACTTAGAAGCTATAATTTCCGATCGAATTACGGGTAGCGATCCGAATTCTTACACTAAGAAACTCGTGGAAAGAGGCATCAATAAAGTTGCTCAAAAAGTAGGCGAAGAAGCTGTGGAATTGGTTATTGAAGCCAAAGACACCAATACCGACTTGTTCCTAAACGAAGCAGCTGATTTGTTGTATCACATTCTGATTTTGCTTCGCGCGAAAGGAACATCGTTAGCAGCTGTGGAAGAAGTATTGCGGAGTCGCTCGCGTTAAAACTATTCTAGGATGGCGTCTTGAATCGCTTTTTGTATTTGTTCGCGAACGTTTTGTTGCGATAAGGCGTTAGGTGCGTTGCTGTCGGGAAAGGTTCGATTGGATAAGAACACATAAACGAGTTGTGTTTTCGGATCGGCCCAAGCAATGGTGCCCGTAAAACCGGTGTGTCCGAAGCTCTCTGCCGAAACGCAACCGCAGGTCGGACCCGCCGTTCCGGGTAATTGTGGTTTGTCGAATCCCAAGCCACGTCGGCTTCCCAAAGTTTCGAAATAACGTGTATTGAAGGTATCGAAAGTAGCAGAACTAAAATATTGTTCGCCTCCATAATTTCCTTTTTGTAAGAAAAGCTGCATCATTTTGGCAACATCCAGTGAAGTACCAAAAAGTCCGGCGTGCCCTCCTACTCCACCTTGCATCGCTGCCGCCATATCGTGCACAAAACCTTGAATGGTGTCTCTTCGGAAATAGGTATCAATTTCTGTTGGCACAAGATCATGTAAATCAAACCGTTGCGTCGGATTATACGTTAAGGTACCAGCACCGATTTTCTTGTAAAAATGCGTATATGCGCTGATGTCTAAACTTGAATGCAATTGATCTTCCAAATACTTTTGCGCCAAGATAAAGGTGTAATCGCTATACTTATATCCTTGATTTGGAACGAGTTTCGAATTTTTGATTTTCTGAAGAATCGAATCGCGGTACGTACCAATGATGTACAAACTGTCGCTCACACGCGTATTGAATGTTTGATTGGCTATTTTTGAGTAATAAGTCGGATTCACCGTTCCGTTTGCCAAGAGTGTTTGTTTGTAAAACGGTGTCCACGCTTCGAAACCGGCTTGATGCGAAAGCCATTGCTTTACGGTAATATCTTTTTTATCAGATGTTTGCAAATACGGCAAAAGTGTTCCCAGATTGGTATCTAAGGTAAACTTGTGCTGCTCGTAGTTTTGCATCAATAATGGCAAAGGTGCTAAGATTTTGGTAAGTGAAGCCAAATCGTAAACGGCAGCGTTGGTTACCTTTGGTGCTGTAGCGTCGTAGGTAAATTTCCCGAAGGATTTTTGATAAACAACTTTACCGTTTCGTGCTACAAGAATTTGTGCTCCCGGCGTTGTTTTCTTTGCAATAGCCGTTTCTATAATGTTATCGAGGACTTTCAATTTCTCTGAACTCATTTTCTGCAGTTCAGGAAGTGAGAAACCAAGACGGTTAATTGTTTTCGTATCGATGCCCATGCCTGCCTGATATTTTGCATTGATACTTACCGGCAAGCGACCAGCAGCAGCAGTGGTTCCAAAAATGACATCCGCGCTAACGCGTTGCGCTACGTCGGCATTTTGGTACGAAACAACAATTGCCGAAAATCGATCCAAAAATGAAATAGGCATTAACGAATACGGACGAACGAAAACGTCGAGAATTACGGATTTTTTCTGCGTTAAGCGATCGAGAATTTGAATTTCGGTATCGGTAAACGATTGCGATTTCCACGCGCGATCCGATTTGTGAAAACCGACAATTACTTTTGAGAATTCGGCAAACTGACTTTCGATAGAATCGAGTGATGTTACAGTAACTTCGGAAATATCTGCGTAATTTTTAAGTGACTCTAAAAATGCAGTATTCTGATCGTCGCCGAGTTTTACGTATGCAATACGCTCGTTTTCCAATTTTTGAATTGGCAGAATGTCGTTTTGATTTTGAACGAGGGTAACCGCATTTTCGAACAATTGCTGTTGCAGAATTTTGTTTTGCGGCGGATTGATGTCTGCTATTAAGTTTTGTTCTGGAATGGGTTGGTATTTGTTTAAACCAATTCTGTATTTGTGTTGCAGAATTTTCTTCACTGATTTGCT
Organism: Flavobacterium aurantiibacter; assembly: GCF_002251775.1. Classification (GTDB taxonomy): domain Bacteria; phylum Bacteroidota; class Bacteroidia; order Flavobacteriales; family Flavobacteriaceae; genus Flavobacterium; species Flavobacterium aurantiibacter. The sequence goes on along the minus strand of NZ_NOXX01000188.1, from coordinate 11,134 downwards.
TAATCGTTCTTCGGTTAAAACACCGTCTTGAAACGCCATACAAATGAGTTCAATACCTAGCGGAATATTTTCCGGAAACAGTAAAACGTCGTTGCCCGCCAGCAGCGCTTCCAAATTAATTTTTCCCGGCGGACGCGTGCCCGATGCGGCTTTCATGTTTAACGCATCGGTAAATATGAGTCCGTCGAATTTCATTTCATCAATCAATAAATCGGAAATGATATTTTTAGAAACGGAAGACGGAATATCTGCCTGCGGTTCAATAGCGGGAACATTTAAGTGCGCCACCATTACCGAAGAAAGTCCGTTTTTAAATAACTTTTTATACGGATAAAGTTCCAAACTATCGATTCGTTCTTTTGAAAAAGGAATTACCGGAAGCGCATAATGCGAGTCGGTCCCGGTATCGCCGTGGCCGGGAAAGTGTTTTCCAGTGGCGTAAATTCCGCTTTCTTGAATGCCAGTCATCAACGCTAATGCCGATTGCGTCACGTTTTCTTTGCTTTCGCCGAAGGAACGGAAACCAATAATCGGATTTTTGGGATTGGTATTCACATCAAGAACGGGAGCAAAATTGAAATGCACGCCTAAACGTTTGCTTTCTTTTGCCATCTGAATGCCCATACTTTCCAATAACTTCTTGTTACGAACGGCGCCCAAAGTCATGTTAAACGGAAACTTGAACGTAGAATCGAGACGCATGTTTAGTCCCCACTCGGCATCTATACCAATAAACAAGGGAAGTTTCGAAAGTGCTTGATATTGGTTGGTCAGTTTTGCTTGACGCATCGGACCGCCTTGAAAGAAAATCAGTCCACCAATTTTATAATCGCGAATGAGTTTCTTAACCGAATTTACGTGCACGCTGTCTTTGTTGGAATAGGCCGCCACCATGAATAGTTGCCCGATTCGTTCGGTCAGGTTCATGTTGTTGTACACGCTGTCGACCCAACGTTTTTCTGCATTAGATTCCTTCATCCAAGCGAACGAAACGGGAGGCAACGAATCGATTGGATTATGGTGACTCTTGGCAAGGGAAAGCTCTTCGGCACGATGTTGCTCGGCTTTTTTTGCTTCCGCGGATTTACAGGCCGCGATTCCTAAAACGATTGATGCTAAGACGACACCGAGTTGAATACGAGCGGATATCTTCATATTAAAAAAACCTGCTGTGCCAGCTTTGCGAGGCTTCAACTTCCCAGTCGTTTTGATATTCCTCGATGGTGTTTACCAAATTATTAAAAACGATCGTGTGAGGCGACACAGCGCGATCTTTGACCATTTTCTTAAAATCGATCAATGATTTATGTGCGATATGGTCACCCAAACGATACGTTACATTCATTTTATCGAGCAAAACGATATCGAATTGTTTTTCCAATTCTTGTATGAAATGTACGGATGCATCTATGGAACAACCCGTAGCAGCATTAAATTCCTGATCAACAGCTAGAACGATAAACCGGTCGTAGCGAATTTCAAAAGAAGCTTGCAATGGTTTTCCGTGTGCTGCCCAATTTTCAACAAATTGTTGTAGAGCGGTTTCAATTTGGCTTAGTTCTTCAGGTTGAAGGCGTCGGTTGCTTTGGTAAATCCAAACGCGCGACTCTTCGGGTAATTCTTCAAAAGGTACGTACATTTTTATAAGTCTTCTGCATTAGCGATCAGTTCGGCAATGTCCATCACTTTTACGCTGCCTTCTTTTTCTTTGTTTTTCACACCGTCGGTCATCATAGTGTTACAAAACGGGCAAGCAGCGGCTATGATATCGGGTTGCGTTTCGAGCGCGTCTTCGGTTCTGAGGATGTTTACTTCTTTATTTCCTGGCTCTGCGTCTTTAAACATTTGTGCACCACCGGCGCCACAGCAGAGTCCGTTTGCTTTTGAGCGTTTCATTTCAACAAGCGCCACATCGAGTTTTTCCATTAACTCGCGCGGAGCTTCATAGATGTTGTTGGCACGACCTAGGTAACACGGATCGTGGAAAGTGATTCGCTTACCTTTAAACTGACCGCCTTGAATGGTGAGTCGGCCGGAATCGAGCAACGATTTTAGGAATTCGGTGTGATGAATGACTTCGTAGTTTCCGCCTAGTTCTGGATACTCATTTTTTAGTGTATTGAAGCAATGCGGGCAAGCCGTAACGATTTTTTTCGCTTCGTATGCGTTGAGCACTTCGATATTCATCATGGCTTGCATTTGGAATACGAATTCGTTTCCGGCACGTTTTGCGGGATCGCCCGTGCAACTTTCTTCGGTTCCGAGCACGGCAAATTTTACTTGTGCTTTATTGAGAATTTTCACGAAGGCTTTCGTGATTTTTTTGGCTCTATCGTCGAAACTACCTGCGCAGCCAACCCAAAATAGAACTTCGGGTTGTTCGCCGTTTGCCAGCATTTCTGCCATTGTTGGAACTGAAAGTTGCTCTGCCATAGTTATAAGTTTTTATTCGTGTTTGCCATCATCGAAAACTTGGATGGTGACTTCTTTTTCAATTAAATCGGTGAATTTACCACGGTAACGAGTTGCTTTCACCAAGTGATTATCGATCCAGTGGTAATTTCCGCCCCGTGGTTTCCCCATAACCATGCCGTGGTATTTAAAACCGTGCTTTTTGAGCCAAATTTCGGTGTACTCGCGGTGGGCTTCGGTGCGTGAAGTGAAGAAGAAAATGATGTGTCCTTCGTCGTACCACTTATTTAATGTAGCTAATGCATCTGGATATACCGCTGCGGTGAGCATGCGTTCGGGCTCTTCGTTTGGAATATCGTCGCAAATGGTTCCGTCGATATCGATTAGGTAATTTTTGATGCCTTCCGGAAGGATTGGGCTGATGGTTTTACCGTTTTCCGTTGCGCCGATAAGTTGTTTTTCTACATCTTCAAGTTTCATTTTCGTTTTGTTTTTAATTTGTTGTTAATCAGATTAAAAACAGCCTTACGCTCACATATAAGATCCGTTTTTTGGTATTGGTGCCCGCATTAGGGATTGCAGTGGAAATCCTGCCTTTGATAAAAGGCAGATTGGAACGGAAAGCCCGACCGCCCGGAGGTACGGAGGGTGGGAATGCCCAAATCCTTATTCATTTTTCCAATTCAATCGATCTTGCTGGCTGTATTGCCATGGTGCTCCGTTATTTTCGATGTTGCTCATCATTGCGTTGAGCGACATAGGTGCGGCGCTTTGTTCCATTACGAGGAAGCGGCGCAAATCGAGAATAATTGACAGCGGATTTATATTTACTGGACATTCCTCGACACATGCATTACACGACGTACACGCCCATAACTCTTCAGGCGTTATGTAGTCGTTTAGCAAGGTTTTGGTGCTTTGCGGCATTTGTCCGTTGTTCTTATCTATTTCATCACCCAACTCCACCATTCGATCGCGCGTGGCCATCATGATGCGTCTTGGAGATAATTTTTTACCCGTTTGATTTGCCGGACAAGCCGAAGTACAGCGTCCGCATTCGGTACAAGTATAGGCATTGAGCAATTGTACGCGGTTGAGATCGGTTACGTCGGCGGCGCCAAATTTCGTTGCTGGAGCGTCGGCTGGAGCTGCGGCATAAGGATCGGCGTTTGGATCGAGCATCAATTTCACTTCACGTGTAACCGATTCCAGATTAGTAAATTTCCCTTTCGCGTCTAAGTCAGCAAAGTACGTATTTGGAAATGCGAGTAAAATATGTAAATGTTTGCTGAAATACAGATAGTTAAGGAAAATCAAAATTCCGATGATGTGTAACCACCAAGCCGAACGCTCCAAAAGAGCCACGACGCCTGGACTCATGCCTTCGAAAATGGGCAACAGGAACGACGAAACGGGAAAAGCGCCTGCTTCGGGATAATGCGTATAGCCAATAAGTTGCAGATGACGATCGGCTGCATTCATGATTAAAAAGAGCGACATAAGCACAACTTCGAAGTACAAAATATAATTCGCGTCTGATTTAGGCCAGCCGGTCAAGTCGTTGTGGATGAAGCGTTTTAGTTTAATAATGTTTCGTCTGGCGAAAAAGGCAAATACAGCTACGAGAACGAGCAAGGCCAGAATTTCGAATGAGCCGATTAGCACGTTATATGTTGTTCCTAAGAAGCTGAAAATGCGGTGTGTCCCGAAAAGGCCGTCGATTATAATTTCGAGAACTTCGATATTGATGATTACAAAACCAACGTACACGATGATGTGTAGCAATCCGCTGATTGGTCTGGTAATCATTTTCTTTTGACCGAGGGCAATGAGCGTCATATTTTTCCAACGTTCGGAAGTACGGTCGGTTCGATCAACTTCTTGACCAAGTTTGATATTGCGAATGATTTTCTTAGCGCTTTTTGCAAAGAAGGCAATTCCAAGAGCTAAGACAATTAGAAACAGTATGTTATCAATGTATTGCATCTGTTTTAAGGTTTTGGTTCGGCGTTAGTTACGGGCGCTTTGTAGGGTTTATTCTTTTTCCCAAACAACGAAACGTTGATGTATCGCGTTGGATTTAGGCGTAAATCTTGCAAGAGTAACTCCAATTCTTTTGCTGTTTTATTGAAATTGTTATACATGGCTTCGTCTTTAAGGATTTTTCCGGCGGTACCTTTTCCACTTTGAAGATCGGCGATGATTTTATCCATGTTAGCCAGCGTCGATTCTAGTTTTTTGACCGTTTGTCCAATATTTACTTTGGCTAAAGAATCAGACATTTTAGCGAAGTTTCCAGAAGTTTTGTCAAAATTAGCGATGGTGCTGTTAAGTTTTCCTTTGTTGTCGGCGATTAAATCGTTTGCATTTGCAGCGAGCGACTTGAATTCTGCCATTGTTTTCTCAAGTTCGGCAATGGAATTTTTCAGATTATTTTGCGTTCGTGTATCGAGCGTATTGTTAATTCCGTTAAGTAATACGTTAACCGACGAAAGTATCGTTGAAATTTTCTCTTGCAGCGGTTTTAAGGTTTCGGTTACTTGTGCGGTGATTCCCGAAATTACCTCACCTTGTAAATAGGTTCCGTTTTCGATCAGGTTCGTGTCTTGCAGGTTTGGAATGATTTGTACTTGTTTGCCACCGATTAATCCGGGCTCGTACAGATTTGCAGTAGAAGACTTGGAGATGGGGAAATCGCCCGTGATTTTTAACTCGACGAGTAATGAAGCGTCTTTCGGATCGAGAGTAATGGATTGTACTTTTCCTACGGCGAGACCATTAATGGTTACTGCTGCCGAGGGCAAAAGACCTTCGACGTTTTTATATTTTACGTAGACGGTTGTAGAAGAGTTAAATAGGTCGCTCCCTTTGAGGAAATTATATCCCCAAATGAATAAAAGTATGGATGAAACGACGAGTATGGCGGTTTTGAGCTCTCTGCTTAGTTTCAAGGTGCAAGTTTTTGCGCAAATTTAAACTAAATTATAGAAGCTTATTGCTTAATTGCTTCTTGTACACTGATTTTTTTTCCGTCTTTAAAAGCAATGATGTACGCTGAATCGTAGCCTTTTGCTTTTGCGGTTGCGAGTAGTTCTTTTGCTTTGGCATAATCGGGTGTGTTGCCATACATGTATTTGTACAGCGTTCCGTTATCCGTAGCTACACTGATGTCGGTTAATCCTTTAAAATTAGCTGGTGTTGGTTCCAATTTTTTGCCGCTTGCGCTAATTTGTACTTTGAAGACGATGCCCGACTCGGCGGTAGTTGTTTGTTGTTGCGGTTCCGGATTTCGAGGCGTTTCGGTTACGGGTTTAGCAGGTGCTACACGATCTTCAGGAGCTAATTTTTCCGACGGCTTTTCGGAAATTTGCCCTTCCCCACCAAAATATTCCTTTTTGTAACTGATGATGGCTTTTGCGATGGCCTCTGCCATTTTATCTTGTCCTTCGTCTGAATTCAGAAAAGCACCTTCTTTTGCATTAGAAATAAAACCCATTTCGATAAGTACGCGCGGCATATATGCTTTGTGCAAAACCATAAACAAGGCTTGTTTTACGCCACGACTCTTCCGGCCGAGCATATCGGTAAAGTTATTTTGGATTTTACTGGCTAGAGCGATACTGTTGTCCATGTACTCTTCTTGGAGCATGGTCATCCCGATCATTTTTTCTGGAGAATTCGGATCAAATCCTTCGTATTTAATTTTATAGTCTTTCTCCATGGTGATTACCGCATTTTCGCGTTTTGCCGCTTCGAGGTTGCTCGCGTTTTTACCCGGACCCATAACATAGGTTTCGGTTCCATCGGCAGAGAGGTTTGCGTTGGCGTTGCAGTGTATTGAGACGAAGATGTTGGCGTCGGCGCGATTGGCGATGTTTGCACGTTCAATAAGTTCGATAAAAACATCGGTTTTACGAGTATAAACCACGTCGATATCGGGCTGTTTTTCTAAAATTTTCCCAACGCGAAGCACTACTTCTAGGGCGATTCGTTTCTCTAAGTATCCGTGATACGAGGCACCAAAGTCTTTACCACCGTGACCTGCATCGAGAGCTACTTTAAATGTATTTGACTGAGCTGAAACGACTTGCGTTAAAAAAAGTATGCTTAATGAAATGAATTGTAAAGATTTGCGTTTGAAGTTCATCTTTCAGGCTTGTTTTTTGTGGATTTAAATGCTTCGTTAAAATTACTTCCGGCTTATATAGCTGAAAAATTATATGTAAGTTTGACCCACCAAAAAGTGCGCCACTTTTCACAAAAGTAGTATTAATACATTTGCGTTCAAACTTACTTCATATCGTTTTTTTAGCAACGTTTTTAACAATCTGTTGCGGAAAAGTTCAGGCGCAGGAATTGCCTGCAAAATCACTTAACGTTTCACGTACCCAAAAAGATACTCTGACAGTATCACTACCGACCACAACCGTCGATACATCAAAGAAAGGTAGTGTAGAACCTAAGAAACCCGTCTTAGAAGACATCGTTCGCCGTAAGGCAAAAGGTTACGAGCGGATGAATCAGAAAACAAAGCAGTTAACGCTGTACGACGAAGCTGAATTGTACTATCAAGACGTTGAACTTACCGCAGGAATAATTGTAATGAATTACGAAACCAATGAAGTTTCGGCGGGAAGAATTAAAGATTCTACAGGTACATTAACGCAGCGGCCTGTCTTCAAACAGGGTACAAACGTGGTTGAACCAGATTCGATCCGTTTCAATACGAAAACTAAAAAAGTAATTATTTACAATTCGCGCTCGCAACAGGGAGAACTTAATTTTATTTCTGAAATAGCTAAACGCGAAAACGACTCGGTGTACTTTTTATCGAGAACGAAGTTTACCACCTCGGAAGATATCGACAATCCGGAGTATTACTTTTTGGCACGAAAGGCAAAATTTGTTCCTAAAAAGAAAGTAGTAGTAGGGTTCACGAACATGTACATTGCCGACGTTCCGACGCCTATTGCCGTGCCCTTTGCTTTTTTTCCAATGACGACTAAAAGTCAGTCGGGTGTATTAATTCCAACTTTTAACGATACGAACAATCGCGGATATTCTCTTCAAAACGGTGGTTACTATTTTGCTATCAGCGATTATCTGGATTTGAAGTTAACCGGCGATTACTTCACAAACGGTAGTTACGGAATTCGAGCCGAAACGAACTACGCTTTGCGGTACAAGTTTCGTGGAAACGTGAATTTTAGGTATGAAAACCAAGTTTTTAGCGAACGTGGGTTCCCAGATTACAGTAGAACAACGCTATACAACATACAGTGGAGTCATTCTCAAGACGGAAAATCGAATCCGAATTCGCGATTTTCAGCTTCGGTGAATTTGGGAAGCTCGCAGTTTTTCCAAAGTTCGTTTAATCAATTGGCTGCTGCATCTCGTTTGAATAATACTTTAGCCTCGTCGGTATCGTATTCTAAAACGTTTAATTGGGAACCTCAGGTAAACATAACCTTATCGGCAACGCATTCGCAGAATACGCAGTCGCAAGCCATAAATATGACTTTGCCAACGTTCAATGCCAGTATGGACCGCGTATTTCCGTTCGCTCCGAAAGAAGGAATAAAAAAAGGATTTTTTCAAAACATCAATTTCCAATACAATGTTCTTGGTGAAAACCGCATAAACACGACCGATTCATTGTTTTTCAAGCCAGAAATGTTCCGCGATGCCCAAGCTGGAATGCGCCACAGTATTCCGATTAACACGAATATTAAGTTACTCAAGTATTTTAGTGTTCCGTTTAATGTGAACTACAACGAGGTTTGGTACATCAAGACGATAAACCGACGATTTGATCCAGATTTGAATCAAGTAGTTGAACGTGAAGTTGGTGGATTTGATTCGTTTAGAACTTACAACTTCAGTACCGGTATTGGTACAACGATTTACGGAACATATGACTTTGGAGATAAAGGCAAAGTTAAAGCGATTCGCCACGTGATGCGCCCCACGGTTTCTTACAACTACACGCCAAGTTTCGATCGGTATTACGATACTTATGCGACCGATGCCAGTGGAAATATGCAAAAAGAATATACCCGTTTTGAAAACGGTATTTACGGTGCACCGCAAAGAAATTACAGCAACGTACTTGGCTTTTTGTTATCGAACACTTTCGAGGCAAAAGTAACCGACAAAGATTCGACGAAGACAGAGTATAAAAAAATCATGTTGCTTAACAACTTGAATTTCCAAACGGGTTACGACATTAGTGCCGATTCGCTGCGTTGGTCGCCAGTACGTGTTAGTGGAAGTACGTTGTTGTTTAAAGAGAAAATGAACGTGAATCTCGCTGCGACACTCGATCCGTATTCGATAAACGCGGCAGGACGACGTATCAACACGTTCAATATTGACAACGGTGGATCGTTGTTCCGACTTACTAGCGCCAACGTTACTATGAATTACTCATTTGACAGTAATTTTGGGAACAAGAAAAATAATGCTGCTGGAGAAGAAAACCAGCGCAACGGTGGTAGAGAAGACGATTTATTTGGAACTGCAACGGACTTTAGGGATCGAAGGAAATCGCAGTTTGATGAAGAGGATGAAGATACCAAACCTTTGGAATTATACGCCGCCGACATACCGTGGGATTTGACTTTGGCCTATTCGCTTACGTATTCTAACGATAGAAGGCAAAGCGAAATCACGGGCAATAGTATTATGGCTTCTGGCAATTTAACGCTTACGCCGAAGTGGAAAATTGGTGCGTCGACAGGTTACGACTTTGTTCAAAAAGGTATCACGTATACCCAACTTCGATTTGAACGCGACTTATTGAGTTGGCGTATGGATTTTACGTGGGTTCCGATTGATATTTACAAATCGTGGGGATTCTTTATTGGAATTAAGAGTGGTATGTTGAGTGATATTAAGTGGGAACGTCAGAGTTTACCCGACGGCGGACGACGTTAGTTTATTAACCTGAGTTCGATTTAAAAATATTGGTCAGAAAATAGATAAATGATTGATCATCAGACGTATTATTATAAAGACATTACGGTACCGCAAAAAAATCTAACGAAGTAGGCAACCGTTTATTTGTTTAGTGTGGAAGTTGTTCACTTCAAGCGTTCTCACAATTAGTTTTAGTCGAACGCAGCTTGTTAGTTCTTACTGCAAAAAATTCGTACTTTTAGAATTATGAAAAAAATCATTTACACAGCTAATGCACCTGCACCAATTGGTCCGTACAACCAAGCCGTACAATTTGGAAATCAATTATATACGAGTGGGCAGATTGCTATCGATCCAACTACGGGACATTTAAAACTAAAGAGTGTTGCCGAGCAAACTGAACAGGTCATGGAGAACTTACGAGCGGTTTTAGAAGCCGCTGGTTTTCAATTTTCGGATGTAGTAAAAACGAGTATTTTCCTGACGGACATGAACGATTTTGCCACGGTGAATTCGGTTTACGAAAAGTACTTCGACGAATCGATAGCGCCTGCTCGAGAAACTGTTGCTGTGCAAGGATTACCTAAGGGCGTGGATGTCGAAATATCGATGATTGCGTTTAAAGAATAATTTCTGTTGTAAAGACGGTCAAAGTATTCGAAAACATTACGAGCGAATTAAAAAGGAAAAGCTAATCAAGATGTTCGACTACTTCGATGTTATTGCCTTCGATAACTCGACTCAAATCGCCTTGAATTGTGGTCGAAATAGCTGAATAAAGCTTTATTTGGTTGGTATCGCTATTTGAAATTTTCAAACCAGCGGAGGTTGAACCCGAACCGCGATCGTGTTGTTCGTAGATGACGTATTGATCATCACCGATTTTAAACCGCACCAGCTCAACGTCGACTTGCTTTCCGTTGTTTAGGAAAGCCACTCTATGAGAGTATTTAAATTGTTTCCAACTATTCGGTTTTGGTTTAGGAAACTCAATTTTATCACCTTGTGGATTTACAAATCTAAACTGTAGATAGTAATCGGTTTTATCTTTAAGCAGTGCAATTTCTTCGCCAGTTTTAGCTTTGAAACGCAAAATGGCTTCTTCGTTTTCGGCCAAGACAAGTTGGGCGTTACTGAAATACGTCAGGAAAAGAAACCCGACTACACAAACTGTTTTGAAAGGAAAAATTAGTCTCATCAATTAAAAAAGCGATTTGATTTTTTCGCGTTCGGCGCTTAAAATATAAATGTCTATCAATAAAAGTGGTATCGCAAGTGCTAATCCGCTGGGCTCTACGCTTGCGCAGAAGGAATTGATTCCGATTAAAATTGGAAAGCAAACAATTGCACCTAAAGCCCGAAAACGAGGAAAGAGAAGTAAAAGCCCGCCAAGCATTTCGCCGATTCCCACTAAAGGCATTAACCAAGAAATTTCGACAAATGCGGCAAAATCTTTTTGCATTTCAGGATTCATTTGTTCGGGCATGGGCATGTATTCTAAGAATTTGTTTAAGCCGCCATTCAAGAACATAAGACCTAAAATCCAAGCTGCAGCAAGTGTTGTGATTTTTTTCATGGTTTTAATTTTCTGAATGCTAACGTAGTGATTATAGATTAAGAATACATCTCATTATTGTAAAAAAATAAAAAAAGTAATGCCAAATTCACGAGATATTCTTATTGGCTTATTTTTCTTAGTGGAGAATACCTGTTTAGCGTTTTTAACGCTTACTAAATTACGAAACGCTTGAGAACAAGGTTACGGCTTTTCCGTAAATTTTAAAGAAATTTTCGGCAGCGAAAA
>NZ_NOXX01000171.1 GCF_002251775.1 Flavobacterium aurantiibacter | reverse complement strand
GTTGATGTGGTTGGAAGAGGTGCAAGTACGTCGCCAGAACAAATGTTTGTTACCGGCACAAAAGAAGGTACTACGTTACCTGATGTAATATTTAATTGCACGGCATTACTTATAAGTGTTCCTAAAGGTGAAGTTACTTCACAATAAAACTGGTAATTACTCCAGTTTATTGGAGGGCCAATTATCGACAATGTCGCTGTTTGCACCCCTGTAAAATTGGGCGAATTATTTGGTACATTGACCCAAATACCACTACCAATATGCATTTTCCATTGGTAATTCAACCCCAAAGTATTCGCAAGTGAATATGAAAACGATGCGTTAGTGTTTTCACACACTACAATACTACTGGGCTGACTATTAACTACTGGAAGAGGCGTAGAGGTTATTGTGTGATTTCCTATATCGACACATGTTTCAGTACCTGTGAGCAACCAATCGTTTGAAACAAAAACAGCTTTTGGAGCCACTGCATCTGGATTACGTTGAATCGAATAGCCTGGTTGAGTTGTAATTACGGCATCTGAAATTTCGACTTCATCAATAACTACTCCATTTTTCAAAAGTTCAAATTGATCATTGGAGTTAAATCCTCCCGCGGGATAAAATTGACCAAATGTTAAACCACTACACGGCATTGGAGTTGTTCCTACGCCAAAGAGAAAAATTGCCCCAGGCGGAAGCAGTCCTGTTAAAGGCTCAGTATAATCTGCAGTAGCACCGCCAATATCAGCATACCTACTTATTGAGTAATTTGATAAATCAACTACATTAGCTGTACCGTTATAAATTTCAATAATTCCACCACTTCCAACTTGGGCATCATAGATTTCAGAGATATAAATGTCGGAAGAATAGCTAGCCGAAGCAGAAGAGGAAATTGAAGTAAAAGCAGAAGTAGATATTCCTTCGCATCCATTTGTAATTAAACTTATACTTCCAGAAATACTATTAGCTGGAACATAAGCTTGAATAAGATTGTCGGAAACTACAGTAAAATTAGCAGCGTTTACACCTCCAAATCGTACGGCAGAAGTTCCAGTCCCCGCCAAAAATCCACTTCCACTTATTGATACCAATGTATTCTGCGGTCCCAGTTGAGGTGAAAATGAATTTATAACTGGAGTGCTACAAGTAGGTGTAACACTTCCGTTAAGCGTAAAATCGTCTAATCGAAAAGTTCCGTTTCCTGCAGATCCAGATAGAGAGATTACAACAGTAATAGTTCCTGTTAACCCCGATACTGCATTTGCTACAGTCGTATTTCCAAGTTCTGAGCCAGCCGTGCCATTTGTTCCGCTACCAACTGTAATTCCATTTACTGACATGCTCCAATTTTGCGGACCTTGATTACTTCGTTGCCGCCAAAAGTTGAACGAGGTAATCTCTACCTGATAGTTTGTAGCTACATTAAAAGTTAATGTGATTGTGGCTGGGTTCGCCGTTGTAAGTCTAATGGCCTCTCCTGTGGCCCCTGCAGCGCTTGTCCACGAACCTATACTATTTGTCCAACTGGAATTCGTGAGATTTGAATTAAAAGTTTGTGGATTCGCAGTATAGGGATGATTAGTAATGGTATTCGTTCCAAAATTGTGATAATATATCTGAGCATTTGCATTCTCAAAAAAAAGTACGCTTAACAATAGTGCTAATTGGGCACAAAAAAATCTTCTGGAAAAAACGTACTTCATAATTAAACTTTTATCGATTTACGTAAACCCATCCCGTGAATGTTTCTCCAGAATCGTCCACGATTACGTAAAAATAAGTAGCGTCTGGAAGTTCTTCGCCGCTATTGGTTTGTCCCTTCCACTGATTTGTATAATTTTTGCGCTGGTAAACTTCTGTGCCATATCGATTAAAAATCGTAATATTTTTAACTCCAAACCCAGTCAAATCAAACTCATCATTTTTGTTATCGTTATTTGGAGAAATACCTTTAGGTATATTGCAAAAAATTCCGTCAACAAAAATTTCTTGCACGTCACTACAACCAGATGAATTCGTGACCGTAAGTGTATAGTTAAACGGAAAAACCGTTCCAGGATTATTGGAAATAAGCTGTGTTACGTTGATGCGATTTTCAGTGCTAACTACTGACCCATTAGATAATCTCCAGGTAAACGAATACTCGGAAAAATCATTGGCATTACTAGTAACTTCAACTAAATAATCTCTGTTAACACAACCTTGCGTAACTGTAAAGTCGAGAGAATCAATAACTACATTCAAAGTAATTGGTGTTGCGCATTGACCAGTGGTCGGAGTGAAAATATACTGTGCACTAATTTGATTGTTGATTGAAGAAGGATTCCAAGTACCGCTAATACCATTAGGAGACGTTGGTAAAAGAGTAGGTGCATCAGAACCACTGCACAAAACTAATTCAGTATCAAAATCTGGAATAACGGACGAACTAACCGTAATCGTAAGTGTTGCTGTTGCAGCGCATTGTCCGACCACAGGAGTANGTTTGGAATCAGGAGAATTTGGAATTTGTGCGTTCGACTATTGATTATTTACAGTTGCATCCAGAAGTAACATTTTATGAGTTTATGACCAACAAAAACGAGTCGGATAACAAGGGTGAAAATTTAGAGGACGATAACTCTGGACCGATTGACACAAATGAAGTGCCCGATTTTGATATTAATCAATCATGGCCAAATATAGCGCCGGTGATTCCTGTTAGCGCGTTTGTAGGATGGAGTAGATTGCATCGGGATTGGGAATGTATGGAGTACAGCAAAGAGCAACTAAGAGTAATGGGGTACAAAATTTCTTCTTATCATGCTGTTGGACAAACATTTCAAGTTTTTACTGCACAAAGCGGCGTCAATCAAACACAGGTTGTGGCTGGTGTAAAGTATCTTAAATATGCACTTACAAATGGAATACCCGTTATTGTTGGCGTGGATAATCATGCGGGTAGCCCAAATCCGCAAACAGACAATACAACAGATCATTTTATAGTTATTGTAGGTATGGGGCAAGATGCTGGTGGAAAGTACTTTCGATTTTATGATAATGCGTCTGGTGCTGCAAGTCAAGGAACAAGTGTAAATAATAAATTGTATTATAACAGCGATACAGGAGTCATTGAAGGTCAATCGCAGACAAATTATGCTGTAAGCAATGGTTATAATCCGTACCGAGTTACTATGATAAGAAAATCTAAAAGTTTATAATAATGACGAAAATATATTTAATGATTTTAAGTCTCGTGTTTGTCCTTTGTTTTGGACTGGAAATCTGGCAACATAACGAGACGCTTACAATTACCAATTTTGCTTATGGTAAGACGGGATGCTTAGCAGAAGAAAAAAATTATGTTTCCAAGAAGTTCAAAGTTTCTGTTAAGCAACTGTCGAGTAGTATATATTTTTCCGAAGATCCGGTACATTCTCCCCAAATTTTAATAAACGATAAAACTTTTAACTATTCGTATTTTGGAGAAAACAAATCGTTTATCAAAGGCCCTGCAGATTTAGAAGTAAAAATCTATTATTTTAAGGGAGTAAAAAAATATCTGGCAATGAGAATTAAATAATCAAGATTAGCTCTTAAATGCTAAAGCTTTAAATGAATGGATGCGAAAAACGTTTGGAATTCCTAACGGTGACAATCACATTACTACGGTAGAAGCGGGTACAAATGGCAAGAATGTTCCGAGTTTGCTCGCTGAAAAAAAAGGTATATACATTATGATCGCAAATTATCCGGGTCCTTCTTATTTTGGAGCTACCGGTCATGCCGACATTATTGAAAATGCACAATGTCCCAAAAACTGCTATTTTGCACCTAAAGGTGGAATCAATTATATAGATTTATGGATACTAGAATAAATAAAATCATTCTTTACGTTTGCTCTATTGTTAATTTCATTAGTTGCCGATCTGTTGATAAAAAAGTGGATTATCGGAAAGTTTATGTAGATGAATTCAAAATTACTTATTTCAAAAAGTGTCTCCAGTATGGATTTAATACCCATGAAATTCTTCTACTAAATGAAAATGACGGCAGTCAGATTGTTGAACCAATTTTGGGAAATTACTCTCAAATAGATTCCATAGCTAAAAATAAAATTTTAAAAGAGGTGCGTGAGTTTCAACGAGAAGTTGCCACAAGAGCCGAAGGCGCAAATAAAATACCTGTTTACAAGATATGTTTGTGTCAATATGAAAGTAAGGAAATAGATTCTTTAGCAAACGAATTTATTGACAAAATTCTACCAAAATGATATGAGATAAGCAAATATTGGACGAAAAGCTTCATAAACTTAAGATAAGTAGAAGCGTAATATGGGGTCAAAGTACTGGCCCCATGTTATAATAAAGAGTTCTTATTAGTGAAACAGTGTAGATTTTAGTTTAAACGTATGCAAACTCAATGGTGGAATACAGCAAATCCAGAAATAAAAACGCAGTTACGAGAAATTTTAAGCGTTTGGAATCAGGAGAATTTGGAATTTGTGAAATGGACTATTGATTATTTGATAGAGAATCCAGAAGTGACTTGGGAGCAGTTTAAGAATTGGTTTTTTACCGAAAACGAAGGTGATGATTTATTTTACGATGAAAACTATTGGAATAATCCGAATCTGAATTTTCCTCAGCAAAATTTACCAACCTGGAATGATTTTTTAGACGGAATTCCGGTAAATATTGACAACACATACATATTCGGGCCAAATAACATTTTCCCATTAATTGGCGGCGATGTTTTGCAGCTCTACTTAACTACTCCAAGTGAGATGCAAAATACTTGTGCCGCTCGAATATCTATTGCTTTGATAAGAAGTGGTATTGAGATTCCTTACATTCCAGGACAAACAGTTAAAGGTGGCGGTGCAGAGTTCGGCGACAAGTATTTCTTTTTGAATGCTAAAGCTTTAAATGAATGGATGAGGAAAACTTTTGGCACA
>NZ_NOXX01000150.1 GCF_002251775.1 Flavobacterium aurantiibacter | reverse complement strand
TTCGACGAGTCTGTTGATATCGCTGTTAAGTTAGGTGTAGATCCGCGTAAAGCAAATCAGATGGTTCGTGGCGTAGTAACTCTACCTCACGGAACTGGTAAAGATGTACGAGTACTTGCATTAGTAACTCCAGACAAAGAAGCGGAAGCTAAAGCTGCTGGAGCTGATTATGTAGGTCTTGATGAATACCTACAAAAAATCAAAGACGGTTGGACTGATGTTGATGTAATTATCACCGTTCCTGCTGTAATGGGTAAATTAGGTCCTTTGGGACGTATTCTTGGTCCACGTGGCTTGATGCCAAACCCAAAAACCGGTACTGTAACTATGGATGTAGCGAAAGCTGTGGCAGAAGTGAAAGCTGGTAAAATCGATTTCAAAGTAGATAAGACAGGTATTGTTCATGCAGGAATTGGTCGTGTATCTTTCGATGCTGACAAAATCGTTGACAATGCACACGAAATTATCCAAACATTAATCAAACTTAAGCCAACCGCAGCAAAGGGAACTTATATCAAAAGCATTCACTTGTCAAGTACTATGAGTCCTGCGATTGCTCTAGATCCTAAGGCTGTTTAATTGGTAGTTTAAATTTCTAAGAAATGACAAAACAAGAAAAATCATTAGCAATTGAGAATTTGACTGCCCAGTTGGCTAATTCAAATATCGTTTATTTAGCTGATATTTCAGGATTAGATGCTGAAACAACTTCAAACCTGCGTAGAGCTTGCTTCAAAGCAGGAATTAAGTTGGAAGTAGTTAAAAATACCCTTCTAGCAAAAGCAATGGAAGCTTCTGAGAACAATTACGGCGATTTGCCATCTGTTCTTAAAGGAAATACTTCTATTCTTGTTGCCGACGTAGCAAATGCTCCAGGTAAAATCATCAAAGAGTTTCGTAAAAAAGCTGACAAGCCAATCCTTAAAGGTGCTTTCATCAACAACGATATCTACATTGGCGATAACCAACTTGACGCGCTTGCAACGATCAAATCAAGAGAGGAACTTATTGGAGAAATCATCGGATTGCTTCAATCTCCGGCTCAACGCGTTATCTCTGCTCTTCAAAATCAATTCAAAGACGAAGACGCAGCGTAAGCCACAATTTAGCGCACACTTAATAAATTATAATTTTTACAAATCATTTTAAACGATAGAAAAAATGGCAGATTTGAAACAATTCGCAGAACAGTTAGTTAACTTGACAGTTAAAGAAGTTAACGACTTAGCAACTATATTAAAAGAAGAGTACGGTATCGAGCCTGCTGCAGCAGCTGTTGTTGTTGCTGGTGGTGGTGATGCTGGTGCTGCTGCTGAAGAGCAAACAGAATTCACTGTGGTATTGAAAGATGCAGGTGCTTCTAAATTAGCAGTTGTTAAAGCAGTTAAAGAACTTACAGGTCTTGGATTGAAAGAAGCTAAAGACTTAGTTGACGGCGCTCCAACAAACGTTAAAGAAGGTGTTACTAAAGATGAAGCTGAAGGCTTGAAAAAATCTTTAGAAGAAGCCGGAGCTGTTGTTGAGCTTAAGTAAGCATAAACAGTTTTTGTTTTCAGGTTTAGGTCTTGGATGCGTTCCAATGACCTAAACCATTTTTCGTATAAGTACTTTATACGGCCTTTTTTACAATTATTAAATCAAAATTTTGTCCATTGATGATAACAAATCAGACCGAAAGACTAAATTTCGCCTCGACTAAGAACATCCCTGATTACCCGGATTTTCTAGACATACAGGTGAAATCTTTCAAAGACTTCTTTCAGCTGGAAACCAAGTCTGACGAAAGAGGGAACGAAGGTTTATACAACACCTTTATGGAGAATTTCCCAATTACGGACACCAGAAACCAGTTCGTGTTGGAATTCCTCGACTATTTCGTTGATCCACCGCGATACAGCATCCAAGAATGTATCGAAAGAGGACTTACCTACAGCGTTCCACTTAAGGCACGTTTGAAATTGTACTGTACTGATCCAGAACACGAAGATTTTGAAACGATTGTTCAGGATGTTTATTTAGGGACAATTCCTTACATGACACCGAGCGGTACTTTTGTTATTAATGGTGCTGAACGCGTTGTTGTTTCTCAATTACACCGTTCTCCAGGCGTTTTCTTTGGACAGTCGTTCCACGCCAACGGTACTAAATTATATTCGGCTCGTGTAATTCCTTTCAAAGGTTCATGGATCGAATTTGCAACCGATATCAACAGCGTAATGTACGCCTATATCGATCGTAAGAAAAAACTTCCAGTAACCACGCTCTTCCGTGCCATCGGATTCGAAAGAGATAAAGATATCTTGGAGATTTTCGACCTTGCAGAAGAAATTAAAGTTTCTAAAACCGGTCTTAAAAAATACATCGGACGTAAATTAGCTGCTCGTGTTCTGAACACTTGGCACGAAGATTTCGTTGATGAAGATACAGGTGAAGTAGTATCTATCGAGCGTAACGAAATTATTCTCGACCGCGATACCATCATCGATAAAGATAATGTGGAAGAAATCATTGAAGCAAACGTTAAGTCGATCCTTCTTCACAAAGAAGATTCGAACCAAGCGGATTATGCGATCATCCACAATACCTTACAAAAAGACCCAACAAACTCTGAAAAAGAAGCTGTTGAGCACATTTACCGTCAGTTGCGTAACGCAGAACCACCTGATGAAGAAACTGCTCGTGGCATCATAGATAAATTGTTCTTCTCAGATCAACGCTATAACCTAGGTGAAGTTGGTCGTTACAGAATGAACAAAAAACTTGGTCTCGATATCTCTATGGAAAAGCAAGTGCTTACCAAAGAAGATATTATTACCATCGTGAAATACCTTATTGAGTTGATTAACTCAAAAGCAGAAATCGATGATATCGACCACTTGTCAAACCGTCGTGTAAGAACTGTAGGCGAGCAACTTTCAGCACAATTTGGTGTAGGTTTGGCGCGTATGGCTCGTACTATTCGTGAGCGTATGAACGTTCGCGATAACGAAGTATTTACACCGATCGATTTGATCAACGCAAAAACACTTTCGTCTGTGATTAACTCGTTCTTCGGAACCAACCAGTTATCACAGTTCATGGATCAAACCAACCCGCTCGCTGAAATAACGCACAAACGTCGTTTATCAGCTCTCGGACCAGGTGGTCTATCTCGTGAGCGCGCTGGTTTCGAGGTTCGTGACGTTCACTATACGCACTACGGACGTTTATGTCCGATTGAAACTCCGGAAGGTCCAAACATCGGTTTGATTTCTTCCTTGGGTGTGTATGCGAAAGTAAACGGAATGGGCTTTATCGAAACGCCTTACCGCAAAGTAGAAAACGGTAAAATCGATATTCATTCAGAGCCAATTTACCTTTCTGCTGAAGAGGAAGAAGGTAAAATGATTTCGCAAGCAAACATCGAAGTAGGTGCTGATGGAACCATTCTTGCCGACCGTGTAATTGCACGTGAGGAAGGCGATTTCCCAGTTGTAGAACCGTCACGTATTCACTACGCAGACGTTGCTCCGAACCAAATCGCTTCGATTTCTGCATCTTTAATTCCGTTCTTGGAGCACGATGATGCGAACCGTGCCTTGATGGGATCAAACATGATGCGTCAGGCAGTTCCTTTGCTCCGTCCAGAAGCACCAATTGTAGGGACTGGATTAGAGCGTCAAGTAGCTTCTGATTCTCGTGTACTTATCAACGCTGAAGGCGATGGAGTTGTAGAATACGTTGATGCAAACATCATCACAATTAAATACGATCGTACTGAGCAGGAACGTATGGTGTCTTTCGACCCAGATGAAAAAACATATAATCTGATTAAATTCAGAAAAACCAACCAATCGACTACGATTAACTTGAAGCCTATCGTAAGAAAAGGCGATCGCGTAGTTAAAGGTCAGGTGCTTTCTGAAGGATACGCAACTCAAAACGGCGAATTAGCCTTAGGTAGAAACCTTAAAGTGGCGTTTATGCCATGGAAAGGATACAACTTCGAGGATGCGATTGTAATTTCTGAGAAAGTTGTTCGCGACGATATTTTCACTTCAATTCACATCGATGACTATTCATTAGATGTTCGTGATACAAAATTAGGTAACGAAGAACTTACCAACGACATACCAAACGTTTCTGAAGAAGCTACCAAAGATTTGGACGAAAATGGTATGATTAGAATAGGAGCAGAGGTAAAACCTGGCGATATTCTAATCGGTAAAATCACGCCAAAAGGAGAATCAGATCCAACACCAGAAGAGAAACTTCTTCGCGCGATTTTTGGTGATAAAGCGGGCGATGTTAAAGATGCGTCATTAAAAGCTTCACCTTCATTACACGGTGTTGTTTTGGATAAGAAACTTTTCGCGAGAGCTGTAAAAGACAAGCGTAAGCGTACCAAAGACAAAGACGATTTAGGTAGTCTTGAAATGGAATTTGAAACCAAATTTGTTGAATTAAAAGACAAATTGGTTGAAAAATTGTTCAACATCGTTAACGGAAAAACCTCACAAGGGGTAATGAACGATTTAGGAGAAGAAGTACTTCCAAAAGGAAAGAAATATACCCTAAAAATGTTACACGCCGTGGAAGACTTTGCACACTTGAGCAAAGGTCAGTGGGTTGCCGATGACGAAACTAACAAAATGGTCAATGATTTGATTCACAATTATAAAATCAAATTGAATGACTTGCAAGGTGCTTTGAGAAGAGAGAAATTCACTATTACTGTGGGCGACGAACTTCCAGCAGGTATTTTGAAATTAGCTAAAGTGTACATCGCTAAGAAACGTAAGTTGAAAGTGGGTGATAAGATGGCAGGTCGTCACGGTAACAAAGGTATTGTTGCTCGTATCGTAAGACACGAAGACATGCCGTTCTTGGAAGACGGAACACCAGTAGATATCGTATTGAATCCGCTAGGGGTACCTTCTCGTATGAACATCGGACAGATTTACGAAACCGTATTAGGATGGGCCGGACAAAAGTTAGGTAAGAAATTTGCAACGCCAATTTTCGATGGAGCAACTCTTGATCAAATCAATGAGCTTACCGACGAAGCAGGTATTCCACGATTCGGACACACATACTTGTACGATGGTGGTACTGGAGAGCGTTTTCACCAGCCAGCAACTGTAGGTGTAATCTATATGTTGAAACTCGGACACATGGTGGATGACAAGATGCACGCACGTTCTATCGGACCTTACTCATTGATTACGCAACAACCGTTAGGTGGTAAAGCGCAATTCGGTGGTCAGCGTTTCGGAGAGATGGAGGTATGGGCACTTGAAGCGTACGGTGCATCCAGCACACTCCGCGAAATCCTTACCGTTAAATCAGACGACGTAATCGGAAGAGCTAAAACTTACGAAGCAATCGTAAAAGGCGAAACGATGCCAGAACCTGGTTTACCTGAGTCATTTAACGTATTGATGCACGAATTGAAAGGTCTCGGTCTCGATATTCGTTTAGAAGAGTAACAGTTCGCCCGAATATTCTTCGGGCCAACTGATTTTAGCAATAA
Organism: Flavobacterium aurantiibacter; assembly: GCF_002251775.1. Lineage (GTDB taxonomy): Bacteria > Bacteroidota > Bacteroidia > Flavobacteriales > Flavobacteriaceae > Flavobacterium > Flavobacterium aurantiibacter. The sequence goes on along the minus strand of NZ_NOXX01000150.1, from coordinate 7,124 downwards.
AATCGACTCCTTAGTTTTTGACTAATCGAAAACCAAGATTCGCGAAAGCAAAAAAACAAGAATTTCAAAAAATCAATAGTTGTAACTATGATGAACAATAGAAATAATAAAGAGAAGAACACCATCAAAAGATTCGATAAAATTTCTATCGGACTTGCTTCTCCGGAGTCAATCCTAGCCGAATCTCGCGGCGAAGTATTGAAGCCAGAAACCATTAATTACCGTACACACAAACCCGAAAGAGATGGTTTGTTTTGCGAGCGAATTTTTGGTCCGGTAAAAGACTTTGAATGCGCCTGTGGTAAGTACAAAAGAATCCGATACAAAGGAATCGTTTGCGACCGTTGTGGTGTTGAAGTTACCGAAAAGAAAGTACGTAGAGACCGCGTCGGACACATCAATCTAGTAGTGCCTATCGCTCACATCTGGTACTTCCGTTCCCTTCCAAATAAAATTGGTTACATCCTAGGTTTGCCTTCGAAAAAACTGGATATGATTATCTACTACGAGAGATACGTAGTGATTCAAGCCGGTATCGCGAAAGGTCCAGACGGAGAAAGCCTGAACAGACTCGACTTCCTTACTGAAGAAGAGTACTTGAATATTTTGGATAGCTTGCCGCAAGACAACCAATATCTCGATGACAACGATCCTAACAAATTCATCGCCAAAATGGGTGCTGAATGTATCATGGATTTATTGGCACGTATCGATTTGGATGCCTTGTCGTACGAATTGCGTCACAGCGCAAACAACGAAACTTCAAAGCAACGTAAAACCGAAGCCTTGAAGCGTTTGCAAGTTGTAGAATCGTTCCGCGAAGCAAACCAAAACCGCGAAAATCGTCCAGAGTGGATGATCATGAAAGTAATTCCGGTTATTCCACCAGAATTGCGTCCGCTTGTGCCTCTAGATGGTGGTCGTTTCGCAACTTCCGATTTGAACGATTTGTATCGTCGTGTGATCATCCGTAATAATCGTTTGAAGCGTTTGATGGAAATCAAAGCTCCAGAAGTAATCTTGCGTAACGAAAAACGTATGCTACAAGAATCTGTAGATTCACTTTTCGATAACACACGTAAAGCTTCTGCAGTAAAAACAGAATCAAACCGTCCGTTGAAATCACTTTCGGATTCCCTAAAAGGAAAACAAGGTCGTTTCCGTCAGAACTTACTTGGTAAACGTGTGGATTATTCAGCACGTTCGGTAATTGTCGTTGGACCAGAATTGAAATTATACGAGTGCGGTTTGCCAAAAGATATGGCTGCCGAACTTTACAAACCATTCGTGATTCGTAAGCTTATTGAGCGTGGAATCGTGAAAACCGTTAAGTCGGCTAAGAAAATTATCGATAAAAAAGAGCCGGTTGTTTGGGATATCCTTGAAAACGTAATTAAAGGTCACCCAGTACTGCTAAACCGTGCTCCAACTTTGCACCGTTTGGGTATTCAGGCGTTCCAGCCTAAATTAATCGAAGGAAAAGCGATTCAATTACACCCATTAGTGTGTACGGCGTTTAACGCGGATTTCGATGGTGACCAGATGGCGGTTCACTTGCCACTTGGCCCAGAAGCAATCCTTGAAGCGCAGTTATTGATGTTAGCATCGCACAACATCCTTAACCCAGCGAACGGAGCGCCAATCACCGTACCTTCTCAAGACATGGTTCTTGGTTTGTACTACATGACTAAAGAGCGTTTGTCAACTCCAGAGCACAAAATTTTAGGTGAAGGCCTAACTTTCTACTCTGCAGAAGAAGTGAATATCGCATTAAACGAAGGAAAATTAGAGTTGAATGCTCGCGTGAAAATTCGTGCAAAAGACTTCAATGAAAACGGCGATTTAGTATACAAAATCATCCAAACAACTGCCGGTAGAATTCTATTTAATGAAGTAGTTCCTGAAGCTGCAGGTTACATCAACGAAGTTCTTACAAAAAAGAGCTTGCGTGATATCATCGGAAAAATCCTTTCGGTAACCGATGTGCCTACAACTGCCGCTTTCTTGGACAACATCAAAGATATGGGTTACCGCTTTGCGTTTAAAGGTGGTTTGTCGTTCTCTTTGGGCGATATCAAAATCCCAGAACAAAAAGAAAACCTTATCGCCGATGCTAACGAGCAAGTGGAAGGTATTTTGATGAACTACAACATGGGTCTGATTACCAACAACGAGCGTTACAACCAAGTAATCGACGTGTGGACATCGACCAATGCCATGCTTACCGAATTAGCAATGAAAAACATCCGTGAAGACCAACAAGGTTTCAACTCGGTGTATATGATGCTTGATTCAGGAGCGCGTGGATCGAAAGAACAAATTCGTCAGCTTACCGGTATGCGTGGTTTGATGGCTAAGCCTAAAAAATCGACAGCAGGTGGTGGAGAGATTATCGAAAACCCAATTCTTTCTAACTTTAAAGAAGGTCTTTCGATTTTGGAATACTTCATCTCAACGCACGGTGCACGTAAAGGTCTTGCCGATACCGCTCTTAAAACTGCGGATGCGGGTTACCTAACACGAAGATTACACGACGTTTCTCAAGACGTTATCGTAAACTTAGACGACTGCGGAACGCTTCGCGGTGTTGAAGTTACAGCCTTAAAGAAAAACGAAGAAATCGTAGAGTCGCTTAGTGAGCGTATCCTCGGACGTGTAGCACTTCAAGATGTCATCAATCCGCTTACCAGCGAAGTTATCGTTGGAGCCGGTGAAGAAATTACCGAAGCTGTTGTTAAAGTAATCGAGCAATCGCCAATTGAGCGCGTAGAAGTACGTTCTCCATTGACATGTGAAGCACATAAAGGTATTTGCGCTAAATGTTACGGACGTAACTTGGCTACAGGTCGTATGACCCAAATCGGAGAAGCTGTCGGTGTTATCGCTGCACAGTCGATCGGTGAGCCAGGTACACAGCTTACACTTCGTACGTTCCACGTAGGTGGTGTGGCAGGTGGAATCTCGGAAGAGTCGAGCATCGTAGTTCGTTTCAATGGCCGCGTAGAAATCGAAGATCTTAAAACAGTTAAAGGAGAAGATAACGAAGGAAACACTGTAGACATCGTTGTTTCTCGTTCAACTGAATTGAAATTAGTAGATGAAAAAACAGGAATTGTCCTCAATACACATAACATCCCTTACGGTTCAAGCATCTTTGTAAAAGACGGCGATTCGGTTCAAAAAGGAGCTGTTATCTGTAAGTGGGATCCATATAACGGGGTAATCATCTCTGAATTTACAGGTAAGATTGCTTACGAAGATTTAGAGCAAGGACAATCGTTTGTTGTTGAAATCGACGAGCAAACCGGTTTCCAAGAAAAAGTGATCTCGGAAGGTCGTAACAAGAAATTGATTCCAACCTTATTGATTTACGGGAAAGACAACGAGTTAATTCGTTCGTACAACTTACCAGTAGGTGCACACCTTATGGTAGAAGACGGTGAGAAGATTAAAGCAGGTAAAATTCTGGTGAAAATCCCACGTCGTTCTTCAAAAGCAGGCGATATCACAGGAGGTTTACCACGTATTACCGAGCTTCTCGAAGCACGTAACCCATCGAATCCAGCTGTAGTTTCTGAAATCGACGGTGTGGTTTCTTTTGGAAAAATCAAACGTGGTAACCGCGAAATCATTATCGAATCGAAATTCGGTGAAGTGAAGAAGTATTTGGTGAAATTATCAAGCCAAATCTTGGTACAGGAAAACGACTTCGTGCGTGCCGGTGTACCCTTGTCGGACGGTGCGATCACACCAGACGATATTTTGAGAATTCAAGGACCAGCTGCTGTTCAACAGTATTTGGTAAACGAAATTCAAGAAGTATATCGTCTACAAGGGGTGAAAATCAACGACAAACACTTTGAAGTAGTGATTCGTCAGATGATGCGTAAAGTTCAAGTTCAAGATCCAGGAGATACCTTATTCCTAGAAGATCAATTGATTCATACAAAAGACTTTATCATGGAAAATGATAAGCTCTACGGAATGAAAGTGGTTGAAGATGCAGGTGATTCTGATAACTTGAAGCCAGGACAAATCGTATCGCCTCGACAATTACGCGACGAAAATTCGCTTTTGAAGCGTTCAGACAAGAATTTGGTTGTGGCACGCGATGTAATCACCGCAACAGCTACGCCAATCTTACAAGGTATTACAAGAGCTTCGCTACAAACCAAGTCGTTTATTTCGGCAGCGTCCTTCCAGGAAACTACTAAAGTATTGAACGAGGCTGCGGTAGCTGGTAAAGTAGATACTTTGGAAGGCTTGAAAGAAAACGTTATTGTAGGACACAGAATCCCTGCAGGAACCGGAATGCGCGCTTACGATCACACTATCGTAGGTTCAAAAGAAGATTTTAACGAGCTTATGGCAGCAAAAGAAGAATACAACTACAGCAGCTAAATCGTAAAAATCACTTATATTTACAAAGCCTGACAGCAACGTCAGGCTTTTTTTAATACCTTATATTATGAGCGATCAAAAAGAACAACAAATTAATATCGAACTCGACGAGGCAACCGCGGAAGGAATTTACAGTAACCTTGCGATAATCAACCATTCACATTCCGAATTCGTGGTCGATTTTGTAACACTAATGCCCGGTGTTCCGAAAGCCAAAGTAAAGTCACGCATCGTTTTAACACCGCAACACGCAAAACGATTGGTAGCTGCCTTAGCCGAGAATATTCAACGATTCGAAGCTACGCACGGAGCAATTAAAGATACCGGGCATCCGCAAATTCCATTAAATTTCGGACCAACAGGTCAGGCTTAAAATCAAAAAATCGCTCTCCCCAAGCGATTTTTTTAGTTTCTAACTTCTAACCTCTAACCTCTAACCTCTAACTTCTACCTTCTAACCTCTACCTTCTAACCTCTACTTGGGTGTTGCGGCGTAATCAATCCCACTCGCTTCGCAGACATCCAATAACCGCCGCCGCGCCATACGTTGCAATAAAAAACGGTTTTACCAAGTTCAATTGGGCGTTACACGGGCTCATAAAATCGCCGTGTAGCCACCCATTTCACTAAGGTAAAACCATTTTTTATTTCCACTGCTGTCGCTAACACGGGAAAATGTGCGCAGAAAGGCTTTACTACGTAGCGTTTACCCTTTGAGAATCTGCTCTAATATTTATACTTCCGCACGTTGAAAAGCGGCTGTTTTAGTAGTTCAGCGATGTTTTTGGTATTTCGGCGGAATTTCTTAACACGAAAACGTTTTCGTAATAAAATTTTATAACTTTTTTTTACTAAATTGTAATAATGTCTTTACTTTGTAGTCCGGCTTTTTTGCAAAGAACTGTGTATTTCTCAGTTTTTTAGTGATAAAAGTACAGGACCCTTAAAAAATTTAAATCTATTTTTATGAATCTATTTTTACGAATTTTTAAGAATGATTCGGCACTTCTATTACTTGGGTTTTCTTTATTAACAAGTTTGGGGTTCTCGCAATCGACGACTATTTTTCAAAGTTTTGCTGTTTTAAGTATAAATGGTGGTGGCAATACATTCTATGACATGGCTGCTGCTACTGCTAATCCTGATTTTAATGGTGCAACTTTGGGAACATTTAACGCCTCGCAATCAATAGTTATTCGGGGTGGAGAAAATAAGACCAATAAGTGTAATGGTGGTGACGTTTTTAATGGTCGATTTCGATGGAGAGTTTGGCTAAGTTCAAGTGGTCCTAGCGGAACATTTAACTCTATCGATTTACCATTTGCTTCAAATGATGGCGGTTTTTGTAACGGGGATCAAACTTGGAGAGCTGTAGGCGGTACCACCAATGTTATTTCTGGATTGACCACTCCAGGCAACTACACGATCGAGGTGTTTTCTGAGGCCGACACCAATCTAGGAATAAGATTCTCTAATAATAGCGGTTTAAATTTTAGTGCAACGTTTAATTATTGTCCTTTAAACCTCGGTGGCACGGCATCAGCAAATCAAACCATTTGTGCGGGCACTCAGCCTGCTCCTCTCTCACTCTCGGGTCATTCGGGGGCAATTCAATGGCAAGTATCTACAAACAACGTTGATTTCACAAATATTTCTGGACAGACTTCCGCTACTCTGCCATCGTCAGCAATGGGTAATTTAACAACAACTACTTATTATCGTGCACAGCTTACCAATAATCCATGTCCAGTTGCAAACAGTACGGTGGTTACTATTACGGTGAATCCTGCTTCTGTAGGTGGTACGGCTTCATCAGATCAAACCATTTGTACAGGTACACAACCTGCTGATATTACTTTAACAGGTAATGCAGGGGCAATTCAATGGCAAGTATCTTCTGATAACAATGTTTTTACTAACATCTCAGGAGCTACTTCAGCTACGTTAACAGCTGCGCAAATGGGTACTTTAACTGCTACTCGTTACTACCGTGCGGTTGTTACTAACGGTTCATGTAGTTCGGCAAACAGTAATGTCGTTACAGTANTATTACTTTAACAGGTAATGCAGGGGCAATTCAATGGCAAGTATCTTCTGATAACAATGTTTTTACTAACATCTCAGGAGCTACTTCAGCTACGTTAACAGCTGCGCAAATGGGTACTTTAACTGCTACTCGTTACTACCGTGCGGTTGTTACTAACGGTTCATGTAGTTCGGCAAACAGTAATGTCGTTACAGTAACTGTAAACGCATTAACAGTTCCGACTTTCACACCAGTAGCAGCAGTTTGTTATAATACAACAATTCCTGCTTTACCAACAACTTCAAACAACGGTATTACAGGAAGCTGGTCTCCGGCCTTGAATAACTTGGCTACAACTACGTATACGTTTACGCCTGATTCAGGTCAGTGTGCCGATGTAACAACACTTCAAGTTGTTATTAACTCAACTACTTGGGATGGTATAGCGTGGTCGAATGGCGCGCCTTCTTCTACAGTGGGAGCGATCATGGGTGGTAACTACAACCAAGCAACAGATATTACAACTTGTTCGTTGACGGTTGCAAACGATGCTACAGTAGTTATTCCATCAGGTAGCGATGTAACAGTTGATGGTCCGGTAACGGTACTACCTGCACAAGGTTTAGGAGTTGTGGGTACATTAACGATCAACAACAACGCGAACTTATTACAGTCTGGTTCTACAAACGTGAACTCA
>NZ_NOXX01000122.1 GCF_002251775.1 Flavobacterium aurantiibacter | reverse complement strand
AGTGGTGATTTGCGGTAAGGTATTCACGACAATGTTTGCGGCTGCAGAAAGATCGTTCGGACAACTGCCGCCGTTACCTACCGATACCGTGTACGCACCCGCTTGAGCTACGGTCNCGTGCGGTTTGCGTTTCGTGTATGAGTTGCCAGTAATCTATAATTTGGTCTTTGCGTTTTTCGATGAGTTCGGGCGCCGGAATTTTATCGCGTTTTTGGTTGTTGATTTTGGAGTCGGAGGGGAGGAGGTTCCATAAATCGTTGTTTTTCCAAACGGAAAACGGAATAACGTGATCGATGTCGTACGTATTGATTTTCCTGCCCGTCCATACGCAGTACACGGTTCCGTTTTTGGATAGGATGTCGCGGTATAATTTTTTCGATTCGGCGATATTACGTTCGGTGATGGGTGAGTCGAGAATTTCGTTCAAGACGCGTTCCATAGACAGGTGTTTTCCGGAGGCGTTCACCGAAAATTCGGCCCATTTAAAGAGGATAGAATCTTGTCCGGACATGAAGCTCCCGAGAATTTTAAACGCTTCGTAATAGTCGGCTGGTATAGAAAACGATCCGAAATCGGTGATCATGCGTTCGAGGTCGAGGTGTTGAGAACGGGCAAGAGACTGTCGTTTATGTTCAAAAATCGAGTAGTATTCGTCGGATAGCGAGCGTCCGATGTATTTCATGGGCATGTTTACGACGGTGGCGCGAATTTTCCGGGCGAGTGCGGTGAAGTCGGCACGAATTGCTTCAGGAATGCCTTTTGTTTTGAGGTCGTTGTAAAATGCGCTCAAGCCGCCGCGCGATTCGTAGTATGCGATCAGTTTTCGAAATTCGGTGGCAAAGGCCAGATCGGTGGTTCCGTTAATTTGCGGAATGAGCGTTTTCGATTGCAACAACGGGTAGTAATACAGCAGCCATTTTTCGACGAGCAAGCCGGTAGGAATGTACACCCGATTTTCGAAAAAGGTAATGTAAGGAGAGTTATCCTGAATAATCTCGATGACTCCACGCAAGAGTGCAAACTTATAGGTTGTCGACTTGCTGTCGCGTTCTATAATTTTACTGATGTTGGAGAATATTTCTGGAGACATTTTATTGAAAGTATCTAGCGAAAATAGCGAAAACTGCGGTAGAAATGGGTGAAGTGATATTTTTTGGTCTGGAGTGAAAAATACCTATAAGTAGGTAGTTTTGGCTTAATAGAAGTGGTTAGTTTCGCCAACAACAGTTGTTTTATTTTTTTAAGTAACAACCACATGCATAAAGAGCTATCTGCAAATTGTAAAAGCGTCGATTTGTAAAACAGATGACGGCTTTTTTGAATAAATACTTTTTATGGAAATGAAAGTTTAAAACTTAATTTAGCAAACACTAAAATTTTAAAATAGCTACTGCAAAAAATGGCAAAACAGAAGAAAGAAACAAAAGAGAAGCCAATTGAAGTTACCCTTTGGGAAGCTGCAAATAAACTGAGGGGAAGTGTTGAGCCAGCCGAATACAAACACGTGGTGTTAGGTCTGATTTTCTTAAAGTTTGCCAGCGATAAGTTCGAAGAACAGCGAGCTAAACTTATTGCCGAAGGTAAAGAAAAGTACATCGAGAAGCCCGAGTTCTATAACATGAACAATGTGTTTTTCTTGGAAGAAGCGAGTCGATGGAGTTTTTTGATAAAGCGAGCCAAGCAAAGCGATATTGCATTACTCATTGACACTGCCCTGCATACCATCGAAAAAAACAATAAATCTCTAAAAGGGGCATTGCCCGACAATTACTTTTCTCGTTTGGGTTTGGATGTTACAAAACTAGCGTCGTTGTTGGATACGATAAACGATATAGACACTACAAGAGACCCGAAACAAGATGTAGTGGGGAAAGTGTATGAGTATTTTCTTTCCAAATTTGCATTAGCTGAAGGAAAAGGCAAGGGCGAATTTTACACACCCAAGAGCATTGTAAACCTGATTGCTGAAATGATTGAACCCTATAAAGGAATTATCTACGATCCGGCTTGTGGTTCAGGCGGCATGTTTGTGCAGAGTATTAAATTTATTGAGGCACACCACGGCAACAAAAAAGAAATTTCTATTTACGGACAGGAATACACCAACACCACATATAAACTGGCAAAAATGAACTTGGCCATACGTGGTATTAGTGGAAATTTGGGAGATAAAGCAGCCGACACTTTTCTGGATGACCAGCACAAAGACCTGAAAGCCGATTTTATTATGGCTAACCCGCCATTTAACCAAAAAGATTGGCGCGCAGAAAACGAATTGACCGACGACCCTCGTTGGCGCGGTTACGACATACCACCTAAAAGTAACGCCAATTACGGCTGGATTTTGAACATGGTTGCTAAACTCTCCGAAAACGGAATTGCTGGCTTTATCTTGGCGAATGGTGCATTAAGTGGCGGTGGCGAAGAATATAAAATACGCAGAAAACTGATTGAAAATAATTTGGTGGAAGCGATTTTGGTATTGCCAAGTTCAATGTTTTATACCACTGATATAAGTGTTTCGCTTTGGATTATAAATAAAAATAAGAAAGAGCAAGTAAGAGCAGTTGGAAGTGAGAAACGCCATTTCAGAAACAGAGTAAAAGAAATCTTGTTTTTTGATTTGAGAAAATCGGGAATACCCTTTGAGAAAAAGTTCGTTCAGTTTTCAGATGAAACTATCCAACACATTGCAGGAACATTTCACAAATGGCAACAAACAGAAATTGAAAACGTTCCTGAATTTTGTTATTCAGCGAAAATAGATGAAATCGAAAAGAAAGATTTTTCATTGGTGCCGAGCAAATACATTGCCTTTGTAAACCGTGACGAAAACATTGATTTTGACAAGAAAATGAAAACCTTGCAAAGCGACTTTGCCAATCTGTTGAAAGCCGAAACCCAAAGCAAAAATGATTTACTGACCGTTTTTAAAGAGCTAGGCTATGAAATCAAATTATAAGCGGCTCGGTGCCTATATTGAACCCATCAATCAATTGAACGATGGAATGGAAGTGAAAGAACTTTTAGGAATTAGCAACCAAAAGTTTTTTCAGAATTCACATACTAATACAATTGGAATTGATTTATCTACTTATCGAATTGTAAGGACAGGACAATTTGCTTACAACAGAGCAACTACAAGAAATGGTGAAAAAATTTCTATTGCATTAAGGCAAGGAGATGATTGTATTGTTTCGCCTTCCTACAGAATATTTAGAAGTAAAGACGAACGTGTTTTGAACTCTGAATATTTGATGATGTGGTTTCGCAGACCAGAGTTTGACCGCTATGCAAGATTCAAAAGTCACGGAAGTGCTCACGAATTTTTTGAGTGGGACCAAATGACAGATGTTGAATTACCCATCCCACACCCCGACAAACAACGAGAAATAGTACAAGAATACAACGCGATTCAAAACCGCATTTCCCTAAACCAGCAACTGATACAAAAATTGGAAGAAACCGCACAGGCGATTTATAGGGAGTGGTTTGTGGAGGGAATTGATTTGGAGAATTTGCCGGAGGGGTGGAGAGTTTCAAAAATTGGTGATGAGGTTGAAACTATTGGTGGGGGAACTCCTTCAACTGAAATTGAAGAATATTGGATAGATGGCAATATTTCTTGGTATTCACCAACTGACATTACAAATAACAGTTCAGTTTTTATTTTTCACTCTGCAAATAAAATTACCAAGCTCGGTTTGAATAAAAGTTCAGCAAAACTATTTCCTGCAAATTGCTTAATGATGACTAGTAGGGCTACTGTTGGAAAGTTAGCAATTAACACAGAAGAAGCCACAACCAATCAAGGCTTTATAACGCTTATACCAACTTCGGAATTAAATGTGTATTATCTCTATTGTTGGATAAACACTCAGATTGAGGAAATAATAAACTTGGCTTCGGGCAGCACTTTTTTAGAGATAAGTAAATCAGATTTTAGGAATTTAGACATTATCATTCCGAATGGTGAAATTGCTAAAATATTTAAGAAAACTGTTGAACCAATTTTTGATTTGATAAAAACTAAAACAGAAGAAAACCAAAAGCTAACGGAACTGAAAGAGTTGTTGCTTTCTAAACTCGCCACAGTAGAATAAAAGGTAAGATATGAGCAGAATAGACCATTTCAAACCATCAGAGGAAGATATAATAAAAACTTCCAAAACAAACAAACTCTATTCACATGATTTTGGAGCGGGTAGGTTTTTCCAAGTTGTTCACGAAGATGAAAGTGCAACAACTAGTCGCTTTGCATCAAGGACGATGCTTAAAGTTGTTTATCTGAAAGAATTAGACGACATCGAAGGTTTTGAAATCATAAAATTGGTAAACGAAACAGAAAAGAAAACGACTGTATTTTTGAAGATGATGACCTTCTATTCTAAAGCAAACAACAAAACTTTAAACCGAGATAAACAACTTATTCCATAATATATGCAAGAAATCAAGCAACTCTTAGCTATTACACAAAAATTGCGAGCGCAGTATGATAGAAGTTTTTCGCTAGACGGACGTTTAGTGGGCGACATTGGCGAAGTATTGGCAGCAGCTAAATATAATTTAGAATTACTTAGTGAAAATACAGCAGTTCACGACGCTGTGGAAAGTGAAACAGGTCGAAAAGTGCAAATCAAAGCCTCTTTTAAGAATTACAGCTATTTTCCATACGGAGTGGAGCGAACTCCCGATTATTTTTTGAGCGTTAACATTCTTGAAAATGGAGAGTTGGAAGAATTATTTAACGGTCCAGGTAGCTTTATTGTAGAGCACTATATTAAAGCCCGTGGTTTACGCGATTACAAAATGACGTTTTATACACTATCAAAAGGACGACTTAAACTATTAAACGATCAGGTGCCCGCAGACCAAAAAATCCAACTCAGAAAATGAATTTATCCGAATTGCAAGATTTCTTGAATCAGAATGAAATTCCCTCCATAAAAGGGAAACCTAAAACTTTTTTAGAAATTACTAAACAACCACATTATGAAAATGTTTGGTCTAATATTTATGCCTTTTATTTAGACTACAACGGCGTGCATAAGTTGAAAGATTTATTCATTAAATGTCTGTTAGAGATTATTAACGCATCTCCTTTAGCAAAAAATAATCTCGTCTTCGACTCGTTTTCAAATTATAAAATAACTACTGAATACAGTACAATTAATCAAAAGCGAATAGACATTGTTTTACAAAATAAGGACTACGCCATTATTATAGAAAATAAAGTTCGTCACCATTTGAATAATGATTTAAATGAATATTTCAATGAGATAAACGCGTCTGAAAAGGTAGGTGTTGTTTTATCGCTTCAACCAATTTCAGATATTTCACACAAGCGTTTTATCAATATCACACACTTAGAATTTGTAAATAAAATATTACAAAACTTGGGCAGCTATCTATTAAATGGGAATGAAAAGTATATCGTTTTTTTAAAAGATTTCTGTCAGAATATAATTAATTTAAGTCACCCAATTATGGAAAAAGACAACATTGAGTTTTATTATAAAAACCAAGAAAGAATAAATCATTTAGTATCTTTTAAATACAAACTACGCGAACATATTGTTGAGCAAGTAAAAGACGCCGGAAATCGACTTGAGGAAGTTAGTAAATATGAGCCTCGAGTTAACAGCTTCAATGATAACAGACTTGTTTATTATGTATCTAAAAAGAATAAAAACCTGATGATTACTGTGGTTTACGAAGATTTGTTAAAATCAGATAAAATGTACATAGCAGTTGAAATGCAAGGTGATTTACTGCGGAACAGAACTGCTTATAATCAAATTGAATTTACACCGGCAGAAAGCGAAATTGCATTTTCTGATAACTTTAAAAACACTAGTTATACGTGGGCTCATTTTGCAGTCATCCATTATCATCCAACAGTTACAGAAATTGCTAACCTCTCACAATTTATAATCGATAAGCTTAGAAACGATAATTTGCTTGCAATTTTTCTTAAATTAGAGGCTTTTATAAGTAAAAATGAATAGTGAACAACGAAGTTTTAAGTAACTGTATGTTAAGTACTTTTACGAAGAGGATTCTATAGTACTGGAAATTTATGAATTCTTAAAGTAAAAAAGTTTCCCCATCAGCTAGGCGTAGCAATATGCAATAAGCTAGAAGAAGTAAATGCAAAATTGTTAAAATGAACAGCCAAATCATCATTTACCAAAACCCCGATGGCAACATTAAAATAGATGTTCGTCTAGAAGAAGAAACCGTTTGGTTAACTCAGGACCAAATGGCAACTTTATTTGGAAAGGCAAAGTCGACCATTAACGAGCATATCAAAAATGTATTTGCAGAAGGTGAGCTGGAAGAAAAAGTGGTTGTTCGGAAATTCCGAATAACCACTCAGCACGGTGCCATTGCAGGAAAGACACAGGAAGTTGAAGTAAATGGCTACAACCTTGATGTAATTATTTCGGTAGGATATCGGGTAAAATCTCCGCAAGGTACACAGTTTCGTATTTGGGCAACCCAACGATTAAAAGAATACATTATCAAGGGATTTGCTCTTAATGACGACCGGTTTAAGACTGGCAATTCGATGAACTATTTCAACGAATTGCAAGAACGTATTCGAGAAATACGATTGTCGGAACGCTTCTTCTATCAAAAAATCAAAGATATTTATACTACTAGCATAGATTACGACCCAAGAGATGAAAAAACGATAGCATTTTTTAAGGTCGTTCAAAACAAGCTTCTATGGGCTATAAGCGAACAAACGGCAGCCGAGTTGGTATATCGGAGGGTAGATGCCGATTTGCCTTTGTTGGGAATGCAATCGTTTGACAAGAAAAATTCTGTTTCCATAAAAAAGTCGGATGTAAGCATTGCAAAAAATTATTTGAATGAAGATGAAATAAAATTGCTTGGCTTGTTGGTGGAGCAATATTTAGCTTTTGCCGAAACCATGGCACAACAACGCATTCCCATGTATATGAAAGACTGGATAGCACGTTTAGACGCTATTTTGCAACTGAATGGAAGAGAGCTTCTGACACACGCTGGAAAAATAAGTCACGATATGGCTTTGCAAAAGTCAGAAGCAGAATTTGAGAAGTATAGAATTGCTCAAAATACACTAGAGAAAGAACAGAGTTTGAAGGAGATTGAAGAGGACATTAAAAAGTTGAAGAAGCCTAAAAAATGAAATTCACCGAAGAAAAATTAGAGAAAGCGTTTATAGAGTTGTTGGAGCAAGAAGGCTATCCCCACCACTTAGGCATTTCAATAACTCGTAAGCCCGAAGAAGTATTGATAGAAGAAGATTTGCAAAACTTTCTATTAACGCAATACGCTGGGCAAGGCATTACCGAAAACGAGGTTAAATCGATTATTCTTCAACTTAAATCACTGGATTCAACAGATCTATACGAAAGCAACAAAACCTTTTTAAATCTACTTTCAAACGGTTTTATTCTCAAACGGGATGACCGCTCACAAAAGGATATTTACATTCAATTAATTGATTACAAAGGTTTAGAAAGCCACAGATTACCGAAAGAAGGCGAGGTCCTGTCTATCTCTGCCGAAGGAAAACATGCATACGAAGACGACGGCAATATTTACAAATTTGTAAATCAGTTAGAAATTTTCGGTTCTGAAAAGCGTATACCCGATGGTATTATTTACATCAATGGTTTGCCTTTAGTGGTATTCGAATTTAAGTCGGCTATTCGCGAAGAAGTCACCATTTACAATGCTTACAGGCAGCTAACCGTTCGTTACCGTAAAGACATTCCCGAACTTTTTAGATACAATGCCTTTTGTATTATCAGCGATGGAGTAAACAATAAAGCAGGTTCTTTTTTCGCTCCGTATGAATTTTATTACGCATGGCGACGAATTGCGGGGCTTGCTAAAGATGTTGATGGCATAGATTCGATGTTTACTCTGATTCAAGGGATGCTTCACAAAAACCGCTTGCGTGATATTATTCGCAACTTCATTTACATTCCCGACAGTTCGAAGATAAACGAGAAAATTGTTTGTCGTTACCCGCAATACTACGCCGCGAGAGCCCTGTATGATAATATTAAGAAAGCACAGAAACCTGCAGGCAACGGAAAAGGCGGAACTTATTTTGGAGCCACCGGCTGCGGAAAGAGTTTTACGATGCTTTATCTTACAAGGCTCCTTATGAAAAGTCAGTATTTTGAGAGTCCAACTATAGTATTGATAACGGATAGAACCGACCTAGACGATCAACTTTCAGGACAATTTACTAACGCAAAAAATTTTATTGGAGATAACACAGTTGTTAGTGTTGAAAGCAGAGCACATTTAAGGGAATTAATTCAAGGCAGACAAAGCGGCGGCGTTTTCTTAACAACAATTCACAAGTTTACAGAAGATACCGAACTGCTTACCGAGAGAACTAATGTTATCTGCATTTCTGACGAAGCACACAGAAGCCAAGTAAACCTGGAGCAAAAAGTAAAGTTGACCGAAAAAGGCGTTACCAAAACCTATGGTTTCGCTAAATATCTTCACGATTCATTACCCAATGCCACATTTGTAGGTTTCACAGGAACTCCGATAAATGCAACGCTTGATGTTTTTGGAAAAGTAGTAGATGCCTACACGATGACGGAATCGGTAAAAGACGAAATCACGGTAAGAATTGTGTACGAAGGCAGAGCAGCAAAAGTCTTATTGAACAATTCCAAACTTAAAGAAATTGAAGAATACTATGCCAACTGTGCTGAAATGGGAAGCAACGAAAATCAGATTGAGCAAAGTAAAAAAGAAATGGCACAGATGCACGCTATTATCGGCGATCCCAACCGCTTAAAAGAGGTTGCTAAAGATTTTGTAAGCCATTACGAGAACAGAATTGCAGAAGGTGCAACCGTAAAAGGAAAAGCCATGTTTGTTTGCAGCACGCGTGAGATTGCGTATGAGTTATATAAAAACATTTTGGAATTACGTCCTGAGTGGAATGAAATACGTGCGGCAGAAGAAGGCGTAGTTTTAACCGACAAAGACAAACGAGAACTCAAACCTATTGAACGAATCAAACTCATTGCAACAAGAGGCCAAGACGACCCGAAAGAAATGTATGATCTGCTCGGTACGAAAGAACAACGTAAAGAACTAGACCGACAGTTCAAAAATGAAAAGTCGAATTTCAAAATTGCTATAGTGGTAGATATGTGGCTCACTGGTTTTGATGTTCCTTTCTTAGATAGTATTTACATTGACAAACCTATCCAAAGACACAATTTGATTCAGACCATTTCAAGGGTAAACCGAAAATTTGAAGGCAAGAATAAAGGGTTGGTGGTAGACTACATTGGAATAAAAAACCAAATGAATTTGGCGTTAAAGCAATACAGCGAAGGCGACAAAGACAATTTTGAGGATATTACCGAATCGATCATCATTGTAAGAAATCATTTAGACCTTTTAGCTAAACTATTTCACACGTTTGACAACTCAAAATACTTTAAAGGAACAACCATTCAGCAGTTAAATACTTTGAATTTAGCTGCGGAGTATGCCCAAAAAACAAAAGAAATTGAAACCCGGTTTATGGGATTAGTGAAGCGACTTAAAGCCGCTTATGATATTTGCGCAGGAAGCGAACAAATAACTCAAATAGAAAGAGATTATATCCATTTTTATTTGGCAATTCGTTCTATCATCTTCAAATTAACCAAAGGAAATGCCCCCGACACTGCACAGATGAATGCGAAGGTTAGGGAAATGATGAAAGAAGCATTACAAAGCGATGGAGTAGAAGAGATATTTAAACTTGGTGATGAATCAGAAACCGAACAAGATCTTTTTGATGAAGATTATTTGGCTAAGATTGAGAAAATTAAACTGCCAAATACGAAAATTAAATTACTTCAACAGCTTTTAGCAAAAGTAATAGGGGAGATAAGAAAAGTAAATAAAGTTAGGGGCATTGATTTTTCAAAGAAAATGCAAATCTTGGTTGAACGATACAACAACCGGGATGAAAACGACATTATGAGAAGTGAAGTCTATGAAGAAATTGCAAATGCCTTGACAGACTTAATTTGGGAAGTTCACAGAGAATTTTCAGCAGGCGATGCATTGGGAATTGATTTTGAAGAAAAAGCATTCTACGATATTTTAAATCAACTTTGCATTAAGTACGACTTCAAATACCCGAATGACAAAATGATTTCATTGGCAAGAGCTGTCAAAGAACTTGTCGACGGACAAGCCAAATTTCCAGACTGGAACAAACGCGATGATATTAAATCGGCTCTAAAGGTAGGTCTAATACTATTACTTGATGAATTTGGCTATCCGCCTGTAGAAAGAGACGAAGTGTATGTTGAGATTTTTGAACAAGCAGAAAATTATAAGAAGAATCAGCAGTAAAAAAAAACCACGCTTAACATACTCTCCTTTATCGAATCAAATACTATTGTGTACATCGTGAAAAACATTGTGAAACATTGTGCTCCATATTTCGCTTCTTTCGCTTTTTCTNCTACATTCCGAAATAATCTGTGAACTTCGGTGTGTTCTGTGCGCTATAAAAGCTGGTGCCTGAACGGGTCGAGAGCAGCGGGTTGGAGGTGGCATTGTGGACATTGTGAAAAACTTTGAGAAACATTGTGCTCCCTCGGCGCCTGAGCCTGTCGAAGGCAACCGCAAAGGACACGAAGATTTACGCAAAATTCGCAGAGCGGTTTTATTGTAGTATTAAGATTGGAGTATTAAGT